>CACWPR010000027.1 GCA_902762855.1 Ruminococcus flavefaciens | reverse complement strand
ATTATAAATATTATTTCCAAATTCTGTCGGTACAAATACTGTAAGTGAACAGTCGATCTCATCAAGAACAAGAAGGTCATTTCCTATATGGTCAAGTGCAGATGGCTTTCTGAAGTAACCAGCCATATTTCCATTGCCACCAAAGGCAAATACCATTCTTCCTTGATCGTCATAGCCAAAAAGTCTGCCTCTGTTGTTGTCAGCACAGACATAAATGCCATTGTCAAGTGCGGTAACATCTGCAAAATATGAAGGACCTGTATAGCCGCCGCCATCGCCCCATGTAAGATCACCGATTATCTTATAATCACCATTTCTTACAAGAATATCATCACCCAAAAGGTTAAGTCTTCTTACTGCATCTACCTTGCCATGTAAAAGGTCATCTTCTTGAATGGCACCTGTGCAGC
This sequence comes from Ruminococcus flavefaciens, assembly GCA_902762855.1. GTDB lineage: Bacteria > Bacillota > Clostridia > Oscillospirales > Ruminococcaceae > Ruminococcus > Ruminococcus flavefaciens_V. Next base: position 27,708 of record CACWPR010000027.1, on the reverse strand, counting down.
AATAGATTCCGTAGAACATCAGGGCATAGTGGGGACTATCGCCGGTGATGATACAATATTCATCCTCGTAAGAAGCGAGGCTGATGCAAAAAAGCTCTCGAAGAAATTCAGGAGCGAGCTTTTCCCCGAAAGGTAAGGATAAACAGATGCTCAAGGAGATCTATATACAGAATCTTGCAGTCATACGTGAGGCAGTCATACCTCTTGGCAGTAAACTGAACATTTTTACCGGTGAAACAGGTGCAGGAAAGTCCATACTCATCAACGGCATAAATGCTGTACTCGGACAGCGCTGCACAAAGGACATCGTCAGGACCGGCTGTGAAAAGGCAGTCATAACTGCGCTGTTCACGGAGCTTTCCCCGGAGATATGCTCAAAGCTGGATGAGCTTGGAATAGCTCATGATAACGAGGAAATGACAGTCACCCGTGAGATAAGCGCTGACGGCGGCAGCGTATCAAGGATAAACCACCGTACAGCCTCAGCGGCCCTTCTCAAAGAGATAGGAGCCATGCTGATAAACATACACGGTCAGCATGACAATCAGATACTTCTTGACAGCGAAAAGCACATGAAGATACTTGACGACTTCGACGGCGACAGCAGTCTGCTTGACTCCTACAGGGAGTCATTCCACGAGCTCCAGCGCACTGCCCGGAGACTGGGCGAGCTGAAAAAGCAGGAGCAGACAAGAGTTGAGCGGATGCGTCAGCTAAACGAGATCATAGATGATATAGGCGAGCTTGAGCTTTCCGAGGGAGAGGATGAAGTACTTGAAAAGGAGTACGAGACAGCAAAGAACTCCGAGAAGGCTATAATAGCAGTCCGTGGAGCGATACAGGCCCTTACCGGAGAGGATGCCGCAAACGATATGCTGGTCTCAGCCGAGCGTGAGATAGCAGGATACACAGAAAACAGCGAAAAGCTGAACATCCTTTACGAGCGGCTCTCTGCTGCGGAGATAGAGATAGCCGACATCGCCTCTGAGCTTGAAAATATTGCAGATAAGATAGAGCTTGACGGTCAGCGGCTGGAGTACCTCGGCACCCGTCTGAACAGCATCAACAAGCTCAAAAGGAAGTACGCAGCAGATGCAGCAGGGCTGGTCAGGATGTATGATGAAGCCTGCCGTGAGATAATGCAGCTCGACAGCTCACGAGAGGAGATAGAGGAGCTGATGTCTGCAAGGGAAAAGCTCCTCCACAGTGTGACCGAGAAGGCAAAAGCCCTCTACGAACACCGTGAGAAGGCCGCAGAGCGATTCGCAGAACAGGTCACCGCTGAGCTTGAATTCCTGAATATGGCCGGAGTGGTAATAGCCGTAAAGCACGAAAAAGGCAAGCTGACAGTCAACGGCATGGACACAGTGGAGTTCCTCATATCTGCAAACAAGGGCGAAGAGCCTAAGCCCATATCAAAGATAGCCTCCGGCGGTGAGCTTTCAAGGATAATGCTGGCGCTGAAAAGCGTTATCGCAGACAAGGACAGCATCCCTACCATGATATTTGACGAGATAGATACCGGAGTCAGCGGAAAGGCAGCTCAGAAAATTGGTATAAAGCTCCGTGAGATAGGCAAAATGAGGCAGGTCATTTGTGTTACGCACCTTTCCCAGATAGCAGTCATGGCAGACGACCACTTAATGATAGAAAAGAGCATAATCGGAGACCGTACCGAGACCAGCGTCACCAGACTGGATATGGACGGACGCATAGCTGAGATAGCAAGGATAATGGGCGGAGACCATCCCTCAGAGCTGATGCTGGACAATGCCCGTGCAGAAATAGAACGTGCAGCAAAAATATAGTATACAGGTCGTGATATTTTGATAATTTACTCAACAAGACATGGACAGACAGACTTCAACAAGTCTGATATAATACTTGGCACAACCGATGCAGAGCTTAATGGAACAGGACTGAGCCAGGCACATACACTTGCCGAAAAAGTGACCGCACTGAAGGACGTTGACCTGATAATAGCGTCACCGATGAAGCGAGCTCTCCGTACTGCTGAGATAGTTGCAGAAAAGACCGGACTCAGCATTATCACAGAACCCCGTCTTAGAGAATGGGACTACGGAGAATACGAGGGAAAGCCACGCATTACCGAGGGCTTTGCAGAGGCAAAGTACCAGTTCGGAGTACGAATGGGCAGAACAGGAGAGTCACTTTTACAGCTTGGTCACAGAGTATATTCGGCACTCGATGATATAATTGAAAAATACAGCGATAAAAACGTGCTTATCGTAAGCCACGGAGGAGTATGCCGTATCATCGAGACATATTTCACAGACATGACTATAAAGAGCTTTTCCGGCTGGTTCATGGGAAACTGCCAGCTCATAGCATACAGTATATAGCAAAGGAGGAATAATATGAAAATAGGAGTAGACTACTACCCTGAACAGTGGGACAAGTCCCTGTGGGAAAAGGACGCAGACCTGATGTCCAAAACAGGAGTCAAGGTCGTAAGGCTTGCAGAATTTGCCTGGTCCAGGCTGGAGCCCAGAGAAGGGGAGTTCGACTTCGCATGGCTTGACGAGGTAATGAGGATATTTGCAAGATACAGGATAGATGTAGTAATGAGCATCCCTACGAACTGTCCGCCGCTGTGGCTTTACCGCAAGCATCCTGAGATAATCCAGAAGGGACCCGACGGCTCTCCGATACAGACTGGTATCCGTGGGCACCGCTGCATCAATTCCGAGGTCTTTATGAGCTATGCCAGACGCATAACAGAGCGTATGGTAAGGCATTATTCTTCCAGTGCCCAGGTCATAGCATGGCAGATAGACAACGAGCTTGAGGCCTATCAGTGCACCTGTGACACCTGCCGTAAGAAGTTCCGTGACTGGCTCATAGACAAGCATGATTCCATAGCAAACATAAACGCAGCCTTCGGAAACAGTGTCTGGAGCCTTGAATACAGCGATATATCTGAGGTGGAACCTCCGACAGCATATCCCAAGGCCTGGCAGAACCCTGCACTGTGCCTGGAATTCCAGCGTTTCAGCTCTGAGTGTACAGCAAAATACGTAAAAGAGCTTGCAATGATAATCAAAAGGGAGATACCAAAAGCGAACCTGACCACCAACACATGGTTCTGTGAGAACACTCCGGATTTCTACGAGCTCTTTGACCAGGTAGATTTTGTTTCCTACGACAACTATCCGCCCGTGATGCTCCCTGCTGACCCTGACGAGTTCTACTCCCATGCCTTCCACCTTGACCTCATGAGAGGAATAAAGGGGAAGAAATTCTGGGTAATGGAGCAGTTAAGCGGACCCACAGGAAGCTGGGCACCTATGACCCAGACACCCAGACCGGGTCAGATAATGGGGTACTCACTACAGGCCATAGCTCACGGAGCTGATACAGTAGTACATTTCCGCTGGAGAACAGCAGTCAGCGGAGCTGAGATGCACTGGCACGGACTTATCGACCACAGCAACGTCCCCGGCAGACGTTTCAACGAATTTGCAGAGCTCTGCAATACAGTGGGAAAGCTGGGACTCATCGAGTCAACAGAGATAGTATCGGATATAGCTATCATATATTGTCCGGAGAACGACTGGGCATTCAAGATACAGCCTCAGACAGAGGGATTCTACTATCTTGAACAGCTCAAATACTTCCATTCTGCATTTTCACGCTACGGCGCAAATATAGACATAGTTCCAGCCGATGCTGACCTTTCGCACTACAAGGTCGTAGTAGCTCCGACTATGTACGTATACGACAGGAAGTCCGCTGAGAATATCTACAGATACGCAATAAACGGCGGAACGCTCATACTCACCAACCGCAGCGGAGTCAAGGACAGCAACAACAACTGTATCATGCAGCCGCTGCCCACAGTCTACAAGGAGCTCGTAGGTGCAGAAGTCACTGAGTACGACCCTATCGGAAATAACAACCAGACGATAGTAGACTTTGCCGGAAACCGGTTCTCATGCAGCCAGTGGTGTGACATTCTCACACTGACAACGGCTAAGGCCTATGCAGAATATGACGACGGCTTCTACAGATGCTGTCCGGCAGTTACAATGAACCGTTACTGCAACGGAGTAGTATACTATGTAGGAACGATATGCGAAATGGACTTCTATGAGAGCTTTGCCGGCAACGTTATGAGACAGACCGGTATCCCAAGACTTAAGGGACTGCCTGCCGGAGTTGAGGTCACGACCCGAACAAATGGCATAGATGAATTCATATGCTTCTTCAACAATTCCGAAGAAAATGCAGAGATAAGCCTGCCCAAGGCAATGTTCAGCATACTCACCGGAGTCGGCAAGGACAAGGTGACACTCAAGCCATTCGGATTTGACATAGTAAGGAAGTAAGGCATGAGGATAGTAGTACAAAGAGTCACATCCGCATCAGTCACGGTAAGCGGAGAGGTGATAGGCAGGATAGATACCGGTTTCCTGCTTCTCTTCGGAGTAGGCCACGAGGACACAGAAGAGGACTGCCGGCGTCTTGCAGACAAGATAACAGCATTAAGGATATTCTCTGATGAGAACGACAAAATAAACCTCGACCTTAACGCAGTAGGAGGTTCGCTGCTGGTGGTCCCACAGTTCACACTGTATGCAGACTGCCGGAAGGGAAACCGTCCCAACTTCATACAAGCAGCCAGACCGGATAAGGCCAACGGCCTCTACGAATATTTTGTAGAATACTGCCGCAGCAAGGGATTTCATGTTGAGACAGGTGAATTCGGAGCGGACATGAAAGTAGAGCTCCTCAATGACGGACCTTTCACAGTAATACTTGAATAAAGAATAAAAGTCACCTCACGGTAAATAATAGCTGTGAGGTGATTTTTTGATAAGGAAACGCAGTGACGGCGGTGTACTTTTTCTTGTGGGCGCATTTTTTCTGATGTTCACAGCACTTGCCTGCAATTATTTCCGTATAGCCTTTGAAGGCAGGTACGTCCGTGCAGCAGAGCAGCGTTCAGAGCTGACAATATCTGCCGGAGAAAGTCAGGGGACGGTATACGACTGCAACATGGTGCCTATCGTAAACGCCGGGAAGAAGTACTATGCAGTGGCAGTGCCATATGCTATAGACCCGGATAAAACAGCAGGATACGCAGTAAACAGGGAGGAATTTTTAGGCGCAGTCAGCAAGGGTTCGCCATTTGTATTCCAGTGCAGAGAGAACACTCCGGAATCAGAAGGCCTTACAGTCTTTTCGATACCTGAGAGGTACGCAGATGAGCAGAGTGCCTGCCACCTTATAGGCTATCTTTCAGACGGAAAAGGAGTTTCCGGTATAGAGTATGCCTATGACAGGATACTGCGTGGGGACAGCAGTGAAAATACAGTCACCTACAGCACTGACGGTTTCGGCAGAGTACTTATAGGCGACGGAAAAACAGTCCGGAGGAGCACCGCTGACAAATGCGGAGTCGTCACGACGATAGACAGCGAGATACAGAAGATATGCGAAGAAAGCGGCAGTGATATAGAAAAGGGAGCAATAGTCGTCACTGACATATACAGCGGCGATATACTTGGGATGTGCAGTTTTCCGGGATTTGACCCTGACAATATAGATGAAGCTCTCAGCTCCGCTGACAGTCCGCTTATAAACCGCACCCTTTACTCATACGGAGTAGGCTCCATATTCAAGCTCGTCACCTCCTGTGAGGCAATAAACGAAGGAATGACCGGATTTATCCATGTATGCAGGGGATATATAAATGTAATTGACCAGAGGTTCAACTGCCATAAATACGACGGGCACGGGACAGAGAACATGACCACAGCACTTACCGACTCCTGCAACACCTACTTCATCGCACTTAGCCAAAAGCTGGATACAAAATCATTCAGACGGCTCGCCCACGACCTCGGCTATGGCAGAGAGACTCTGCTCTGTGCAGGTATGACAGGCTCAGCAGGGGTGCTGCCAACAGTAAAGGACCTTGACATACCGGCAGAGCTTGCAAACTTTTCCTTTGGACAGGGCAAGCTGTCTGCCACTCCCTTACAAGTCAACCAGATGACCTGTGCCATAGCCAACGGAGGAAGCGTCCCTTCTCTTCGTGTAATAAGAGGAGTTACAGCAGACGGTGAGACGATCGCCAACGAAAAGCCGCCTCAGCTCTCCAAGGTCATAGATGACGACACAGCCGCAGGTCTGCGGCGTATGATGACAGCGGCAGTACGTGACAACAGCTCCTCAAACGCAAGGTCACTTATAGTATCCACCGGTGCCAAGACATCAACAGCCCAGACCGGGAGGTACGATGAAGAGGGGAATGAGTACTGTCATGCCTGGATAACCGGATTCTTTCCGGCAGCCTCACCAAAGTACGCAGTTACCGTACTTGCAGAGGACGGAGGCTACGGCAATGATGCAGCAGCTCCGGTATTCAGGTCGATAGCAGAGGGCATCACTGTACTTGATAAAAAGAGAAACGCCGGCTGAACCGGCGTTTTCTGCTACATTTCCTGTGGGAACTTCATTCCCCATTGCCTTCTGCACTCATCAAGGATTTTCATGACTGCAAGAGTATCAGCGTGTGGAACAAGGGGACTGTCTTTAAGCCCTTCTCTCAGACACCTGTTAAACTCATATATCTCATACTCGTATCCGTTCACATCGTTCTCATAGCTGAACTTTTCGACCTCATTTCCTTCCCTGTCATAAAGGGAAACATCATTAGAGCAGAAGAACCAGTCACCGAAAAGGATATATCCGTCAGTACCGGAAATAAGAGCATTATTGCGAAGAGGTATCTCAAAGCCTGAATCCGTAGAGGCAAAGCTGCCGTCAGGATATTTCAGCACTACCGAATTACTGAGGTCAACACCGTCAGCGCCAATATGTGCGGAGCTGATGGTCTCAGAAGGCTCATTGCCGAGGAAGGCACAGGCAAGGCTTACCGGGTAGACAGAGAGGTCAAGAAGAGCACCGCCGCCGCAGTCCGGACGAAATAGCCTGTCCTTCTTATCGTAGCGGACCATATTGCTGAAATCCGCCTTGATATACTTTAACTGTCCTATTCTTCCGGACTGTGCCCATTCCTTAGCTTTCAGAAAAGAGGGTCTGCACTTGGTCCACATGGCCTCCATAAAGAACAGGCCGTTCTTATCAGCAAGCTCCAGGAGCTCTTCAAGCTCAGCGGAGTTCAGCGTAACAGTTTTCTCACAGAGGACATTTTTACCGTTTTTAAGACATATCCTGGCATCCTCGAAGTGCGAAGCCATTGGAGTAGCGATATATACTGCCTGTACATCAGCCTTTTCAGCAAACTCCTTATAGCTGCCATAAAACGAACCTGCTCCGACTTCATCAGCAAAGGCTTTTGCCTTCCTTTCAGACCTTGAAGCCACAGCACAGAGCTCTGCGTCACCGCAGCCATTAAGTGCAGCAGCGAATGTATGAGCTATCCTTCCGGTACCAATGATACCCCATTTTATCTTTTCCATAATATCATCCTTTCAGCAAAGGGCGCACAATGTGCGCCCTTTGAACTTATAAACTGTTATCCCTTAATAAAGTCAGCCGGGTCAAGGGAGGGGACAAGCTCCAGAAGGAATTTCTGTATCTGGAGAGCATCATTGACAGTCAGACCGCTGGTCTCATGTTCATAAACATTTGCATAGAACTGTCCGGTCTCGGTGATGTGGTCCTTGTCAGTGCCGTTAAGACCGTATTTATCCTGGTCAGCAAGGGACTGCATTACCAGGACAACGTCATTCATCTTTACGTCATCATCACCGTCAGCGTCGCCCCATACCTTCACAGGCGGCTCAGTGGTGGTGGTCTGAGTAGTAGTGGCAGTTGTAGTGGCAGTAGTTGTAGTCGTGACTATCTCCTTTTCCTGTTCAGCAATAAGGACAGTATAGTTTACAACGTGGTAGCTCTCGCCGTTTCCGCCGAGAACAACAGTCGAACCCTTGTCAGCGTCGAGGCTGTAGAGGTCAAATGTAACATCGTTTGAGGTAAGGATAGTCATTCCTGTATCGGTATATCCGCTCATCCACTCAGGAACAGCAGGCATACGTGAATCGAGAGCGATATATACAGTTATATCATCAGCAGCAACAAATGAGATGAGGTCTCCGGTCTCGCCCTTATCATTGCATGAGGTGAGGAGCTGCTCAGCACCGTTCAGCTTTTCCGGGAATTCCACAAAAGTAAAGTCACGGTCTCCGAATACAGGAGAGCCAACGGCAGCACTGTCAGCGAGTACATAAGCCGAAGAATTTTCAGTGGAAGGAAGTACCACATCTGAGACGAGCCTTCCGTTAAGAGGAAGAGTATCCCTGCCGAATACGAAATTGTCGATATTGATAAGGTAGCCAGAATCACCCTTGAACACAAGATAGAGGGTATGCTTTCCTGATATTGCAGGGATATTCTGGGAAACAGTCTGCCAGGAGTTCCAGTTTCCGGTAGCGGGAATGTTGATGACAGCAGCAGGAGAACTTCCGATAGAGTCGATATAGAGCTCTATCTGAGCGTTATTTCCGGTAACTGAAGCAGAGAAGCTCTTTGCACCGTTCTCGAAGTCGATGTTGCGGAAAGCGATATAGTCACCGCTTTCGATGTAAGCCACATGAGTACCGGAGCCGTCCTCACGGTCCTGGTTTTTAGTTCCTGACTCGCTGTTGTACTCCTCAGCCTCAATAGTCTCAAAAGCAGAACGTGCAGGAGCACCGTTGAACTCCACAGGGTCGCCGGCGAGCTCATTGAGGTACATTTCAAGGTTGGTGTAATCGTCAGCAGACAGAGAGACAGCGGGGCCGTCAGCAGCATTATTCGGGTCGAGACCGTGGAGAGTCTCCCATGTATCGGGCATACCGTCACGGTCAGTATCAGCAGGGGCGGTGCCGCCCTTGAAGGTTGCAGAAGTGGGGTATCCGCCGGCATCCTTCTGACTGTCGATGATGCCCTTGAGTCCCTGCTTGCTGCCGGTGTAAGTATATTTGCCGTTAGTCACCTCTGAGTGGTATCGGCTGTCGATATAGTCAAGAGCAGGAACATTTGCGCCGGCTCCGGAGGTATTGTCGATAACACGCTTGTAAGCGTTTTCAGCACTGTCAGTATTTACATAGGACTCACAGAAAGCAGCCGTGAGCTTAACATCATTTATAGTACAATTATAGAGATTTGATTTAGCCTTGCCCACGCTCCAGGCGTCATCAGAAGCCTTGAGTATCTGATTTCCGCTTGTGTCGGTCATTATATTTCCTGAGACAAACATCTTCTGGCAGTCGCCGGTATTGAGCTCATTTCCGTCGATAGAAACAACATGGAGACTCGTGTTGCTGGACGCACCGGCTTTATAGTAGTTATTGACGAAGTTGAGCCTGCGGACACCGCCGTCAGTAGTACGGTCACGCCAGTTGTACACAACATTGTTTCTGACGTCTACAGCGCCTCCGTATGTAACACCGTCGTTCTCCATGCCGCCTGCAAGTGACCAGTTTCGTCCGGTACAGTCAATCAGTAGATTATGGTGGAAGCTGCCCACATTACCGCTGATAGAAGCAGCAAATGCATGAGTTTCGGTCTTGGTCCTGTCGTCGGCATTGTAGTGTATTGAGTCGTGGAGTGACTCACCTATGATATTCCACTGGAAGGTGATATTTGATGCCGAGCGTGAGGAGAAGCCTTCATCAGTTGCCCAGGACATCGAGCAGTGGTCTATGATGCAATGATTTGAGCTTGAAAGTCCCATGCCGTCAGAAACGTCATTGACACCTGAAAGGCCACGGTCTCCGGCTCTTACACGAATGTCACGGATGATGACATCATCGCATCCCATCATACCGAATCCCCAGTTTATGAGAGTGATACCGTCACCGGGAGCAGTTTGTCCGGCGATATAGACATCTCCGCCTGTATTCGGTACCGTCAGCTTACTCTTGAGCTCAATTATTCCTCCGACATCAAAAACTATGGTCCTCGGACCGGTAACAGTTTCAAGACCATATCTTAGTGAGCCTGCACCGGAATCGTTGAGGTTGGTAACATGGTAAACATCACCGCCGCGTCCGCCTCTTGCCCAGCGTCCGTATCCCTCAGCAGTAGGGAAGGCGAGCCTGTTGAGCTGGAATGAGTAAACAGCGCCCTTCACAGTACCGTTTGAGCTGACCTCATCGACTCTCCAGTAGTATGTAGGGATAGATGAATAGCTGTCATCCAGGTCAAAGTGAGGAGAGGTGACAGTTCCCTTATACTCAGGTGAGGACTTTGTAGCATTGAAAACGCTTGCAGCATCAGTACCTATATAGACCTCATGAGAAGAGGCACCTGAACCGGCAGTCCAGTTAAGGCCGTCCTCGGTATTGTGATGCTTAGCCATATCCACAGGAGTAATTTTTGAAATGGACTTGAACGGGTCAGCGCCGTCTATCTCGAATGCGTTGAGCCACACATTATTATATGACTTATTGCCCTCACCCTGTATGATAATAGTAGCAGATGTGCCGGTAAACTCAACATAAGACCTTCCGGCATCATCGTCCTTAGTAACATTGGCAGGGCATGACACCCCTGTCTGGGCAACGGACCCGTTAACAGTGACTTTCAGTGAGCTTGGAGTGACAGCAGCAAGAGCATTATGCCAGCCTGAGAATGAGTGAGTCCCGTCAGAAAGTCCGGATATCTCAATCTTCATAGCAGCGGCAGAATCGTTGTCCTTTATAGAGAAACCGTCGGAGATGAGGTATGGGGTAGTTCCGTCATACTTCTGGAGCTTTTTGTTATTAGACACACTGAGCTGACCGGCAGAGGAGTTATTGCTTATCTTGACAGTAACACCTGTAGAAGTAGTGAAAGATGCATTGCTTCCGTCATAGGCCCAGCTCTCAGCGTTAGGAGCATGGAGAGCTGTACGGATATTAGGGCCGCCCATATTGATGTCTACTCTGACTCTGCTCTGAGAGGAGACAGCATAAGCTGTCGGAGCAAGAGGAGCAAAATCCGTGTAGCTGTTAAGAAAAGCAGCGGAGCAGAGAGACAGTGCCAGAACAGATGCGGCAGCACGTTTGCAGAAAGATCTCTTCATAATTTAATTCCCCCTTAGGTGATAGGCAGGCTAACACCTTAAAACAAAAATAAAATAATACAAATTTGATATAAATATTATAACACCTGAAAATGATTTCGTCAATATCGCAAAGTGTTCATATTATGTTCATTTCCAGATACTTTATTCCACTTGCACCGTCAACTATGTAAAATAGTGTTATCTGTATATAAAAAATAGTATTGTTCGCTGACAATAACAGCATAATAAAATTTCATGAAAAAAATTTCAAAAAACTATGGAAATTTTTCTCAGGATGTGTTATAATAAGTTTTGATTGGTTTATTTTTGCAATGGTGCGGTAAACCTAAGCTGTTTCAGACGTTTTTCGCCGGGAACAGAAAGATATTCTGCTATGCAGATGAATATTGAGGAGGCTTGTACATGAAAAAAGTGCAACTGACAGAAACAGTTTTACGTGACGCCAATCAGTCACTGATGGCAACACGTCTGCCCTATGCGGATTATGAGGGTATCCTCTCCGAAATGGACAAAGCAGGTTATTATTCCATCGAGTGCTGGGGAGGAGCCACATTCGATTCCTGTCTCCGTTACCTTAACGAAGACCCCTGGGAGAGACTTCGCAATCTCAGAAAGAATCTTCCCAACACCAAGCTCCAGATGCTGCTCAGAGGCCAGAATCTTCTCGGCTATAAGCACTATCACGACGACGTCGTAGAGAAGTTCATCCAGCTCTCTATCAAGAACGGTATCGACGTTATACGTATCTTCGATGCACTCAACGACTTCAGAAACATTGGAACAGCTCTTGAGGCTACAAAGAAGTACGCTACAGCAAACACTATCGCATCCGGATGTATCTCATACACACAGAGCCCTGTACATACAGTAGATAAGTACATCGAGATGTGTAAGGAGCTCAAGACAATGGGATTCGATACTATCTGCCTTAAGGATATGGCAGGTACAATGTCACCCTATGAGGCTGAGCACCTTATCAAGGGCATCAAGGATGCTATCGGTGATATGACACTCATACTCCATACCCACTGTACAACAGGTATGGCTTACATGACACTCACAAAGGCTATCGAGTCAGGTATCGACGTTATCGACACAGCAACTTCATGCTTCTCCGGCGGTACTTCACAGCCTGCAACAGAGACAATGTTCTACGCACTCCAGCAGTACGGCATTGACTGCGGACTGAATGAGGACGTGATAAATAAGGTAAACGACTACTTCAAGCCTATCAAGCAGAAGTACATCGACAACGGCCAGCTCAACCCCAAGAGCCTTGCAACAGACGCTCAGGCACTGGTATACAAGGTACCCGGCGGAATGCTCTCCAACATGATAGCAAACCTTACAGATATGCACGCAATGGATAAGTTTGATGCTGCACTTGCTGAGATCCCGAAGGTAAGAGCTGATATGGGATATCCTCCGCTGGTAACTCCTCTGTCACAGATGGTCGGAAACCAGGCAGTAACAAACGTTCTCGTAGGCGAGAGATACAAGAACATCTCCAAGGAGATAAAGAACTACATCAAGGGCGAGTACGGCAATCCTCCTGCACCTATCGCACAGGAGCTCGTTGACAAGGTACTTGGCGACAGCCAGCCTGTTGACTGCCGTGAAGAAGACCAGAAGCGCACAGGCGAAGAGTTCAAGGCTGCAAAGGACGCACTCGGTGATCTCTGCCGCAGCGAAGAGGATGTAATGAGCTACATCTGCTATCCCGACCAGACAATGACATTCCTCAAGAACCGCAAGGCTCAGGAGGAAAACGAGGCTGTTTACACCATTGAGGAAATGTAAGGAGGCTCAGTTATGTTTGAAAAGATCACACTTGCCGCTGAGGAAGTCACAGAGGTGACAACCGAAGCTGCATCCAAAGGGGAAAAGCTCTCCATACCTGATGCAGCAGTAACAGCAGTATTCGGATATGCAGTAGTATTCTTCGGACTTGTAATACTGATGATAGTGCTCTACTGTACAGGCGCATACTTCAAGTCCAGAGATGCCAAGGCCAAAGCAGCCGAGGAGGCAGCAAAGAAGGCCGCACCTGCTGCACCATCAGCTCCGGCACCAGCTATCGAGCAGAAGCTCGCTCCCGGTTCAGCCGGTCACGTAAAGCTCTTCGATGTTCCGGATAAGGAAGCTGCAATGATAATGGCCATAGTAGCCGATAAGATGCAGACTCCTCTTAACGAACTCCACTTTATTTCTATCAAGGAGGTCAAATGATCATGAAGTATAAAGTTACACTTAACGGTAAGACATATGAAGTAGAGGTCGAGAAGGGCAAAGCTGTTCTCCTTGACGAATACGAGGCACTCGCACCTGCACCTGCTGCCCCAGCCGCAGCTCCTGCAGCCGCTGCCGCACCTGCCGCTGCACCTGCACCTGCTGCTCCTGTAAACCTTGCAGCAGGCGAGACAGTTGAAGCTCCTATGCCCGGAAATATAATCCGTGTAGACGTAAAGCAGGGCGACACAGTCAAGGCCGGCCAGATACTGGTCATCCTTGAAGCTATGAAAATGGAAAACGAGATAGTTGCTCCCAAGGACGGTACAGTCGCTCAGGTAGTAACAAGCAAGGGAGCTGTAGTTGATACAGGTTCTCCTCTGGTTGTTATAGCATAAGGAGGGCGGCATAATGGATATTCTTGAAACCCTTGAGACCCTGTGGGAAGGCTCCGGATTCAAAAGTCTCTTCACAGGCGACGGTTGGCAGAACCTTATAATGATACTTGTATCATGTGTTCTCCTCTACCTCGGAATCAAAAAGAAATTCGAGCCGCTGCTGCTTGTAGGCATCGCATTCGGATGTCTGCTCGTTAACCTTTCCTACTTTGTAGGAGGAGACACCGCAGACGCACTTTACCACGTAGACCTCTGGGACAACTTCCTTGACCCGAACCACGCAGACTATCACAGCTACGGAGCTATAATGGCACACGGCGGTCTCCTTGATATACTCTACATAGGAGTCAAGGCAGGTGTATACCCGTCACTGATATTCATGGGTGTAGGTGCAATGACAGACTTCGGTCCCCTCATCGCAAACCCCAAGAGCCTTCTCCTCGGAGCTGCTGCACAGATGGGTGTATTCCTTGCATTCTTCGGTGCTGTATGCCTTGGATTCACAGGCAATGAGGCAGCATCTATCGGTATCATCGGCGGTGCAGACGGTCCTACAGCCATATTCCTGACCACAAAGCTGGCACCTCATCTTCTCGGAGCTATTGCCATTGCGGCATACTCCTACATGGCTCTCATCCCTATGATACAGCCTCCGATAATGAGACTGCTCACAACAGAGAAGGAGCGCCAGGTAAAGATGGAGCAGGCTCGTACAGTATCAAAGACTGAGAAGATAATCTTCCCCATAATCGTTGCAATGTTCGTTATCCTTCTTCTTCCCTCAACAGCTCCTCTTATCGGATGCCTTATGCTCGGCAACCTCTGGAGAGAGTGCGGAGTTACAGAGAGACTTTCCGACACAGTACAGAATGCTCTCATGAACATCGTAACAGTATTCCTCGGAATCTCCGTTGGAGCTACAACAGCAGCAAACAGATTCCTTTCACCTGAGACTCTCAAGATCATCGTCCTCGGACTTACAGCCTTCTGCTTCTCAACAGTAGGCGGACTTCTCGTAGGAAAGATAATGTACAAGCTCTCTGGCGGAAAGATCAATCCTCTCATAGGTTCAGCCGGAGTTTCCGCAGTACCTATGGCAGCCCGTGTATCACAGATGGAAGGTCAGAAGGCAAATCCGAAGAACTTCCTGCTCATGCACGCAATGGGCCCGAACGTTGCCGGAGTTATCGGTTCAGCTATCGCAGCCGGATTCCTCCTTGCAGTGTTCAAGTAATAAAATAACAAAAGCGCCGTGATGAAAAGTCACGGCGTTTTTATTGACAAACAAGTGCCATTATTGTATAATCAAGTAAAGACTATAGAGGAGGCTGAAAAAATGCCTGATATGTTTACTTCTGAAGAGCTCAGCAATATGATGAATGAGCACTATCTGAAAAACGGGAAATGGAACAGAACTATCTGGGGCGCAGACGCATTTTTCACAATCACCACCGACCGTTATATAGTAAAGATAACAGGGGGCTCTATAGTTGTACTTGACCGCAGCAGCGGAACAGAACTGAAACGCTTGAAGGGGTTTAATTACCTGTATACCGGAGACGTAAAGCCAGACGAGTCAGAAATTTTTGCCCTGGAGAACGGCAAACACTTCTACATCATATCCTTGAAGGACTTCTCACAGAAGAGGTTCACTCTGCCCAGGACCTACAGTGCAGTTGATGTATACGGAACCTACTCAGCAGACGGTCGCTCACTGTTCATACCTGTTAACAGGTATGCAGAAGACAAGTATGAGTACTGTATCTGCGAATACGAAACTGAAAACTACTCACTGGTAAAAAAGGAACCTTCAAGTCTGAAAGAAATAAACCACTGGTAATAAAAAAGCCTGAGACTGGCATATGACCATCTCAGGCTTTTATTTTATTTCATATCAGCTATCTTCTCAACAGCATCGTCGAGCCAGTCGCCTTCAAAGAGCTCGATAGTACCCTGGTCGCACATTTTAGCAAGCTGAGTATCAACAGGGAGCTTTGCGAGAACGGGGATATTGTACTGAGCAGCTATCTCCTCGATGTGGCTGTCACCGTAGATATTATGGCGCTTGCCGCAGTCAGGACATTCATAGTAGCTCATATTCTCGATTATTCCGAGTATCGGGATATTCATGAGCTGAGCCATTTTTACAGCCTTCTCAACTATCATAGAAACGAGTTCCTGTGGTGAGGTAACGATAACGATACCGTCAACCGGGAGAGACTGGAAAACTGTAAGTGGAACATCACCTGTTCCGGGAGGCATATCCACGAAAAGATAGTCAATATCCTTCCAGATAACGTCAGTCCAGAACTGCTTAACGACTCCTGCGATAACGGGACCTCTCCACACAACAGGGTCGCTCTCGTTTTCGAGAAGAAGGTTCACAGACATAATATCCAGACCCATTTTTGTTTTAGCAGGGATAATGCCGAATTCACAGGCATCAGCCTTTGCGTGAATACCAAATGCCTTGGGAACGGAAGGACCGGTTATATCAGCGTCCATAATTCCGACATTTTTGCCGAGTCTCTGCATAGAGACAGCAAGCAGGGAAGAAACCATTGTCTTTCCGACGCCGCCCTTGCCGCTGACTACTCCGATGACCTTTCCGATATTGCTCATCTGGTTGGGCTGTTCGAGCATACTCTGGGGCTTACTGCCGCAGTTTGATGCGCTGGGACAACCTGCACAGTCTGAGGGTTTACATGATTCACTCATTGTCTTAACACTCCTTAATCGTAATACTTATATTATATCCCATTTTTCACTATTAGTCAATAGCTGAGGGAGGATACAGCTTATTCATCAGGTCTTTGTGGTCTTTCAGATAGATAGGAGGCAGGTCACAAAGTATCCGTCCGGCCACACGGTCAGACTCAGTGAGTTGTTCCAGACAGCCTTCTCTGTCTCCTAAAGATAACAGAAGGTCTGCCTTGTCCAGGCAGTGATGAGCATAACTGAATAGTTTGTCATTTAGTTTCCTGACGTTATCTCCTGTATAAGGCACCTCAATATTCTTACGTATAAATTCGATCATAACATCCAACTGTTCAAGAGCATCCCTGTAATTGCCAAGAGCCCTGTTAACATAGACCATAAGACCTGCATATGCAAGAAGGCCGTCATACCTGTCTGATATACGTTCAAAAATATTAGGGTCCGAGTCCATGATACGCTGAAAGTCATCATAAGTACCGAACTGCATGGCATGATTCAGCTTTGCGAAAGTAAAGTCAGACCTGAAATGAAGATGAGGGTCAAATATCTCATTAAGCTCCTTGAGAGTATCATAGGCCTTTTCCGGCTCCAGACGCTTTATGTGTGCATAGAACTTTAAAAGCAGAAGTGTGAACCTGTTGAACTTGTCCCGTTCAGAGAGAAGGGCTCTGTCAAAGGTGAACATTAGCCTGTCGGAGCATATCTCTGAGCACTGGAGGTCATATAAGGCCTTGTATTTCTTAGCATAGCGGGAGATCCTGAATGAATTCACAGTACCCCGCCTGTCCTTATTAAGGATGACAAGAGCTATATACGGCATGAGCCTGACCAGCAGGGCACCTGCGGCAAATAAAAGAATAAATACCGCCAGCTTGACGAGGCTGTTGACCCTGAAAATAAACAGTGCAGCTATAACAGCCGCAATGTAAACAGCCATACTAACGAGCATTACCTTTGCAAGGCTCATTGAAAGGGCAGTGTCTTTTTCTCTTGCAGCCAGGATCTCTTCTTTTGAAATGTATCTCATAGCTTTACCTGTACTTATATACAGTAGCGGCCTCAAAGCCGTCAAGAAGGGTAGTCATCTTGCCGAATGCCATACCGGTGCCCTTTGCCACACAGTTAATGGAGTCCTTGGCTATATTGCAGTTGATACCCAGTGTACGCTTTATGAGCTGAGGCAGTCCGCCGAGGAGAGCGCCGCCGCCAGTCATGAGCAGGCCGTTGTCATAAATATCTCCTACCAGCTCCGGAGGAGCATCCTCAAGGACTTTTCTCACAGCCTCCATGATAGCGAAGGTATCGTCCTCGATAGCCTCGAAAAGCTCAGTCTCACTTAGGAGTACCTGAGCAGGCAGACCTTTCAGCAGACTTCTGCCCTTGACCATATATGTCCTCTCATCACTTGGGTCATAGAGGTTGCAAAGCTCCATTTTGACCTTCTCGGCAGTTCTCTCACCGATGAGGAGCTTGTACTTGTTCTGCATATACTTGATAATAGAGCGGTCTATCGCATTTCCGGCAGTCTTGATAGTATAGGAGGTAACAACACCGTTCATAGAAACGATAGCAACATCAGTAGTACCTCCGCCAATATCAACTATCAGGTGACCCTTGGCCTTGGTTATATTGACACCTGCTCCTATCATAGCAGCGATAGGCTCCTGTATAAGATAAACCTGACGTGAACCTGCGCTCTTAGCTGCATCCACCACAGCTCTGCTCTCAATGTCAGTTATAAAAGAGGGGATGCAGATTATTATTCTTGGTTTAAGGAGCTGATGGCCTGTGACCTTCAGGATGAATTCACGTATCATACTGTGAGCGAGGTCGTCATCTGAAATAACACCTGAGCTTATAGGCCTTGCAACGGCTATATAGTCAGGATTCCTGCCTATCATCTCATAGGCTTCCTTGCCGACTGCAAGGACTCTCTCAGTCCTTGTATTGTAAGCTATGACGGAAGGTTCACTGAGCACAACGCCTTTGTTTCCCATAGTCATAACAATATTTGATGTTCCTAAATCTATACCTATATCAGTATTTGCCATTTTAATTATCCTTTCCTTCTGTATCTTCATTTTCGTCGCTGAAAGCATCTGCAAAGGGGAACGAAGAAGGTCCGCTGTTATCTATGTCAGACCTTGGCTCAGTGAGCATAGCTTTCAGGCAGGAATAGCGTCTTGCGCTGCGGTTGTTATCCACCATTTTATAGACCTCTTCCTCATGACCTATTATTATAAGGAGCTTTTTAGCTCTTGTAACGGCAGTATACAGCAAGCTGCGGTAGGCGAGCTTGTTGAATCCTCCCATAAGAGGCATAATGACTATCTCAAACTCACAGCCCTGACTCTTATGAACAGTAACTGCATAAGCCAGTTCAAGCTGAGAGAGCAGGTCAAAGGTGTACACTGCGACCTTGCCGTCGAAATCTATGGAAGCGATACGGTCAAGGGGATTTACTGAGAGGATGCGGCCGATGTCTCCGTTGAACACCCCTGTACCCTGTTCATCGCCCTTGCGCCATACTATATCGTAGTTGTTGCGGGTCTGCATCACCTTGTCGCCGTCACGGAATATGTAGATATGAGCCTTGTGCTCATTTTTATTCGGGGCAGGTGGATTGAGTTTTTCCTGGAGCAGACGATTGAGCTCCACAGTTCCGAGAGCGCCCTTGCGTGAGGGACAGAGTATCTGTATATCGTTTACAGCATCGACCTTGTATGCCTTAGGCAGTCTTGTCTCGGCAAGGTCACATACCAGCACTGATGCAGCACCGGGGTCACTTCTTTTAAAGAAGAAGAAATCACTGTCCTTGCGGGTGAGGTCCGGATATTCGCCTGAGACTATCTTGTGAGCATTGGTAACTATGCAGCTCTTCTGTGCCTGACGGAAAATCTCTTTCAGAGCTATAACAGGTACACGTCCGGAGTCGATAAGGTCTCCGAGAAGATTACCTGCACCCACAGAAGGGAGCTGGTCGCTGTCGCCGACCATTATCAGCTTGCAGCCGAGCCTCACCGCCCTGAGCAGCTTTTCAAAGAGCAGAACGTCTACCATAGACATCTCATCGACCACAAGGACGTCACAGTCAAGAGGGGAGTTCTCATTATGTGCAAAGGTCAGCTTTCCGCCGCTGTCATATACGACTTCGAGGAGTCTGTGTATTGTCTTGGCCTCATAACCGGTAAGGTCGGACATTCTCTTCGCCGCTCTTCCCGTAGGAGCCGCAAGAAGTACTCTGGAACCTTTTTTCTCAAATATAGAGATTATGGCATTGAGAGTAGTAGTTTTTCCGGTACCCGGACCACCGGTAAGTATCATAAGGCCCCGTGACACAGCGGAGGTTATAGCCTGACGCTGCAATTTCTCATATCTGATATTATGCTCTTCCTCCTCGATATTGATGAGCGTATCATAATTGAAATCCTCAGGGGAGGTGAAGTCACGAAGGATATTTATACGGTCAGCAATGAACTGCTCTGCGTAGTAGTAATCGGGGAGATAAACGTATTCACGCTTTATTTTCCAGTACTCAAAGAGCTCATGCTCTTCAAGGGCATAATTATAAGCCGAATAGAAGTCAGACTCGCTCACTCCAAGAAGGGACTGTGCCTTGTCGCAGAGAGTAGCAAGCGGCAGGCAGCTGTGACCAGCGGCTGCATTTGCTCTGAGTATATACTGAGAACCGGCGATTATCCTCTTGTCGGAATTCCGCTCAAAGTGCAGGTCAAAAGCGATATTGTCTGCTTTTTCAAACTCCAGACCAATGGAGTCTCCGCAGAGTATATATGGGTTATTTTTCAGGAGGTCCATAGAATCCGGGCCAAACTGTTTGTAGGTATTCATAGCATACTGCGATTTAACGTCATACTGAGAAAGGAAAGTCATAACGCATCTCAGAGAAAAGAGCTTCCGGGCCTCGGCAGCTATCTCCTCACATTTTGCTGCGGAAATACCTTTTATCTCACTGAGCCTGTGAGGGTCATTCTCCATAATATCGAGAGTTGTCTCTCCGAAAACTGATACTATCTTTTTAGCCAGTCCGGGGCCTATTCCCTTTACAGCTCCGGAAGCGAGATATTTCTCGATATTGACAACAGTATCCGGCAGCTTTCGCTCACAGTAATCAGCCTTGAACTGAGTACCGAATTTCTTATGAGTTATGTACTGTCCTTCAAGGATAAGGCCTTCGCCCTCCTCAACGTCGCCAAGGTCTCCCACAGCGGTAATGAGGTCGCCGCCGGCATCAAGGTCCACAACAGCGTATCCATTTTCCTGATTCTTATACAGCACATTTTCAACAGTACCTTCTATATGCAGCGGTTTTTCGTCCAAAACCCGCACCTCCTGAAACATAGTCCCCAAGGACACATAAATATTCATCTTATATTATACTATGTTTTTGCCGGAATTGCAAATATTTCAGACAATTTTTTTTCAATTTCTCCGCTGGGGATTATTTCCGCACAGCAGCAGCTCCGGCAGAAGTCCCGGCAGAAGGCAAGCTGAGCCTCACTTCCGCTTATATTCACAAGCAGCAGCCTGTCAACAGGGGAGGCACCACGCTCCGTCATAGACAGCATGAACTGCAATTTCTCTTCAAGCTCGCCGTCCTCACCAAATATGGGGATAACAGCAGCTACAGGAGTCCTTTTGGGCCTGAGCTTAGAGCAGAAAACCAGACACAGGACCTCCGCAGCGGAAACGAGTATCATGACTACAAGTGAAATAAGAACAGCCATATCCATAACGACCACACTCCTTTGTGTATAGTATGCCCGAACCTCATGAAAGGTCACAGAATGGGTGTAAAATATTGCTCATCGTCTAAATAAGTTAACTGAACAAAATTAATAAAAACACTGGATTTTTTCAGACAAATCATGTATAATTGAATCAACAGCTTTGGAAAGACACGTTAAAGCCAGGCTATTTTTAAGGCAATATAGTCCTAAATATTTTCCTTAGAGACTTAAAACGTGCAGTTCAGCCTTCTGAGGGGAATAAATATTATCCAAAGCCGAATCCGGCGCCTGCTGCCGTAAAGCAGGGAATGGAGTTTAGTTATGGATATCAAAGAAGTAAAGGAACAGATTTGCGACGTCTGCCATAAAATGTGGATGCTCGGCTGGGTAGCTGCAAATGACGGCAACGTTTCAGTGAGCCTTGGTGACGGCACCTATATCGCTACTCCTACAGGAGTAAGCAAGAGCTTCATCACCCCTGAGATACTCGTCCGCATCGACGATACCGGAAAAGTTATCGAAGGACAGGAGGGCAGACGGCCTTCATCAGAGATAAAGATGCACCTCTGCTGTTACCACGAGAGACCGGATGTAGGTGCAGTGGTACACGCTCATCCGCCGACGGCTACAGGCTATGCAGTAGCAAACAAGGCCCTCGACGAATACTCAATGATAGAGTCAGTCATAGCCATTGGTTCTGTTCCTGTGACCCCCTATGGCACGCCCTCAACAGACGAGGTCCCGGATGCGATACGTCCTTACCTTCAGGAGCACGATGTTATGCTCTTACAGAATCACGGAGCCCTTACAGTCGGAGCTGACCTGATAACCGCATACTACCGCATGGAGACCCTCGAACTCTTTGCGAAGATAAGTCTCAACGCACATCTCCTTGGAGGCGCACAGGAGATAAGCCGTGAAAACATCGACAGACTTTGCAGTATGCGTGCCCAGTATGGAGTAACAGGAAAGCATCCGGGATACAAGAAGTACAACAAATAAGGAGGAAGTCATGCTAAAAGGAATACCCTCTGTTCTGTCGCCGGAGCTGCTGAAGGTCCTCATGGAAATGGGCCATGGCGACGAGATAGTAATTGCTGACGGCAATTTTCCGGCTGCATCCATAGCACAGCGTCTCATCAGACTGGACGGCCACGGAGTACCGGAAATACTCGGTGCAGTAATGAAATTTTTCCCTCTCGACACATACACAGACAAGCCGGTAGGCCTTATGCAGGTAGTGCCCGGCGACGATGTCAAGCCCATTATATGGGACGAGTACCGTGACATAATCAATAGCTGTGAGCCGGAAAACTGCAAGATAGATTTTATTGAAAGGTTTGAATTTTACGAAAGGGCCCGTAAGGCATATGCAGTAGTTGCAACCGGTGAAACTGCGATATATGCAAATATACTCCTCAAAAAAGGCGTAGTGAAATGATGAGCCGGAGAGTATTATGCTTTGACCTGGGAGCATCCGGAGGGCGTGCTATCCTTGCAGGCTATAACAGCATAGAGAAACGTATCGAGCTTGAAGAGGTATACAGGTTCCGGAACCGTGGAGTGGAAGTAAACGGCACTATGTACTGGGACATCCTCAGCATATACAGCGAGCTCAGGACCGGTCTGGTAAAAGCACATAAAGCAGGCGGTTTCTGCTCTGTAGGCATAGACACCTGGGGAGTTGACCAGGGCATCCTCGACTCTGTGGGACAACTGATAGGTGAACCGGTACAATACCGTGACAGCCGTACTAAAGGAATGGTCCGGAAAGCCGAACAGTATATCAGCAAGGAAAAGCTCTATGCACTTACAGGTAATCAGATAATGGAGATAAATACTGCATTCCAGCTCCTTGCTGAAAAGGAAAAACGTCCCTATACACTTGAAAACGGTGCTGCAATGCTGAATATCCCCGACCTTCTGGGATATATGCTGACCGGAGAGATAAGCTCCGAGGAGTCCATAGCCTCGACTACCCAACTCTTTGACCCGTTAAAGCGTCAGTGGTCTGTGGACGTTATAAGAGCTCTGAGGCTCCCTGAAAGGCTGTTCAGAGATATTATCCCGGCAGGAAGCCGAAAAGGTACTCTCAGACCGGAAATATGCAGTGAGCTGAACATACCTCCTTCTGATGTAACGACCGTTTGCGGACATGATACCCAGTGTGCATTCTATGCAGCACCTGCCGGCGGACCTGACAGTATAATAATAAGCTCTGGTACATGGTCTCTTGTAGGTATAGTTTCAGACAGTCCTATAACCACATCAAAGGCTGCTGAACTGAACATCACAAACGAGTCAGGAGCTGACGGTACCACTGACATATTGAAGAACATCACCGGACTCTGGCTGGTCCAGGAAACCAAGGCATTTCTGGAAACAAGAGGGGAGAGCTATTCTTTCTCTGACCTGGAAAATGCAGCAAGAGCGTACAGCGGAGAGGTCTCCCTCATAGACCCTGACGCTCCGGAATTCTCTACAGCAGGCGACATTCCGGAAAGGATAAGGACCTTCTGCCGGCGCACAGGCCAGAAAGTACCTGAAAATATAGGGGCTGTAATGAAGTGCATATATCTCAGCCTCGCAATGAAGTACCGGTATGCCATAGACCAGCTCCGTGAGCTCACAGGCAAAAACGGATTTAAAGTGATAAACATGGTTGGCGGAGGCATACAGGACAAGCTGCTCTGCTCCATGACAGCAGATGTCTGCGGCATAGAGGTCATCGCAGGTCCCGTGGAAGCAACAGCTCTCGGCAACGCAATGATACAGCTCATAAGCTGCGGAGAGATAGAAAACGCCTCCGAGCGAATGGAAATACTTAATAATACCTGTATAAGCATGGGCGAGCTCAGCAGATATTCGCCCCAGACAGATTACGACGATAAGTATATCGAGTTCAAGAAAATCATAAAGGAGTTTTGAAAATGAATTATCCGAAAATAGGCATCAGACCCATAATCGACGGCCGTCAGTTCGGCATAAGAGAGTCCCTGGAAGTCCAGACTATGGATATGGCAAAGGCTGCAAAACAGCTCATTGAAGAGAACGTTTTCTATTCTGACGGCACTCCCGTACAGTGTGTCATAGCCCCCTCTACTATCGGAGGAGGTGCAGAGGCCGCAAAGGCTCAGGAGTATTTCTCAACTCAGAATGTATGTGCAACACTGTCAGTCACACCATGCTGGTGTTACGGCAGCGAGACTATGGACCTTGACCCACTGACTATAAAAGCGGTATGGGGATTCAACGGAACAGAGCGCCCCGGAGCAGTGTACCTCGCAGCAGCAATGGCACTCCATGCACAGAGAGGACTGCCTGCATTCTCTATCTACGGCCACGACGTTCAGGATGCAGACGACAGGACCATTCCTGAGGATGTAAGAGAAAAACTGCTTCGTTTCGCAAGATGTGCAATAGCTGCCGGTCAGATGAGAAACCGTGCATACGTCAACATAGGAGGAGTTGCAATGGGAATCGGCGGTTCCTACTGCAACAGCGACTTCTTCCAGAATTATCTTGGTATACGTGCAGAATGGGTCGACATGACAGAGATACTCAGAAGAGTAAATCTTGAGATATACGACCATGATGAATATGAGAAGGCTTATCAGTGGGCACTCCTGAAGTGTCCTGAGGGCATGGACGTAAACGAGGAGATACCCCTTGATAAGGAAATAGACCCCTTCGAATTCAAGAAACCTCATGATGCTGAGCACAAAGAGGAGAGCTGGGCTTTCTGTGTCAAGATGACCCTTATCGTCAGGGACATCCTCCAGGGCAACCCGAAGCTGGCAGAAATGGGCTGGCTTGAAGAGTCAAGAGGGAGGAACGGCATTCTCGGCGGATTCCAGGGACAGCGTCAGTGGACAGACTGGCTCCCTAACGGAGACTTCACTGAGGCTATACTCAACTCCAGCTTTGACTGGAACGGCAAGAAGGAACCGGTAACTCTTGCAACTGAAAACGACGGACTCAACGGTGTTTCAATGCTTTTAGGCAAGCTCCTCACCGGTACAGCACCGCTTTTCGCTGATGTAAGAACATACTGGAGCCCTGACGCAGTAGAGAGAGTATCAGGCTGGCGTCCGGAAGGGCTTGCTGAGAACGGATTCATCCACCTCATAAACTCAGGAGCAGCAGCTCTTGACGCAACAGGCGCTTCAAAGGACGAGAACGGCAATGGTGTTATCAAACGCTGGTGGGATGTAACTGACGAGGACATCGACGCAATGCTCGCTGCTACTGACTGGTGCTGCGCTAATCTCGGATATTTCAGAGGCGGCGGATATTCCTCACATTTCAGAACTGCTGCTGAGATGCCTATGACTATGGTCAGACTCAACATACTCAACGGCACACAGCCATTCCTCCAGATAGCAGAGGGATATACCTGTGTCATCCCGGATGAAGTACACAAGATAATAGACGAGAGAACAGACAAGACATGGCCGACAACATGGTTCGCACCGAGACTCACCGGTGAAGGTGCATTCAAGGACGTATATTCTGTTATGGCTAACTGGGGAGCAAACCACGGAGCAATAACATACGGACACATCGGAAGGGACCTGATAACACTTGCAAGTATGCTCAGGATACCGGTGTCAATGCACAATGTACCGGATGAAGATATATACAGACCTCATACCTGGGCTGCATTCGGCACAAAGGAGCTGGAGTCTGCTGACTACAGAGCCTGCGCTGCATATGGTCCGCTTTACAAATAACAAAACGAACAGATCATCAACTGCGTGAGCTTAACGTTCACGCAGTTTTTATATATTTCCGTCATAGAAAAGGGAAATGACTGCATAACAGCATACTCAGATCTTGCCGATGAACGCATCTCCCATGAGCAAGTGCCTGAACCTGTTATCGAACTTCGGCACGCACGTTTCTTTGACATCAGCTTCCTGTATGAAGGCAGTGAGATAGAGCCTGATGCACCGGTCTCCGTAGAACTGACCTATGACAGACCTGACCTCGACGATGACTCATTTGACATATATTCTGATGTCATACACTTTGCAGACGATATGACCGTTATCATGGAGTCAGAAAGTAAACAGGAAATCTTGTCAGAAGATGTGGATTCGGATACAATGAAGTTTGAGACGGAGTCATTCTCTTCATACGGCATACTTTTCTATAACGTAGCAGACCATAACATCGGAAATATGCTTGACGGAATGAGCTTTGCCCTTCTAAAATGGGAAGGCACAGAAACATCCGAAAGTTCACAAACGAATGTTCCTGCTTTAATGGTGGAATATAAACAGCCAAGCAGGCTTGACCTTAAAACAGTAACTGTCTATCCCAAAAGCATGATAGATACAGACAGCGATGTTTTTACCCATTATGCACTTACCGACAGTGACGTTACAGAGTGGACCTTTACATGGATAGAGGATAATAATTACTACATCACAGCTCAGGTAGACGGAGTAACAAAGTATCTTTCGGTATACAGTGAGAAAGTTAGTGACGGCGGCAGACTGGAACTGCTCGATGAACCCAATGAGTATTCAGTTATCACTATTCAGAATAACGGAACAGAAGGCAGAGTTGGTAAGCTGCGTTTTGTCAACAAGGACGACTGGGCTTTAAATAAAAAAAGGCTCTGATAACTCCAAGGGATTCCAGTCATATAACGGCTCAAACGGCACGGACAACAACGAATGGTTCGTTCCGGCAGTTGTAACAGATGCAGAGTTGAAAAATACCAACAATAACGATGACCCGCCCGCAGAAGTCATCCATACAGCAAACAAGGTAAGCGTTTCTGACACAGTTGCTCTGACTGACGGGACAGAGGTAGTCGTTTACAGCAAAATATGGGATGACAGCGAAAATGCTTATGTGAATTATGCCATAAACGGAAATGGTGAACTGGTCCGGATATGGGAAAGCGGCAGCATGGTACACCTGCAACAGCAATCACCGCTACGGCAACGAATACTGCACCGCTCACACTATCCGCGAGCCTCAACTCGATGATATTATCCACACGGAGCTTGCAATGCTGCGTCATGAGATACTGGATTCCAGTCAGAAGTACGATGAGATCGTAAAGGACTGGAACAAAAAGAAGCCTAAATACGATAAAATGATAAAAGATTATTCGCAGAAGATAGAGGATTGCGGAAGTTCGACGAACTCAGCAAGAAGCGCCGCGACGAACTGATGTCCACAGCAGAGCTGCTGGACGAGGTGCTACTGGAGCCGTACATCTCGGATGCAAATATGCGTCTGCTCGTCCGCAAGATAAACGTCCACGAAAACGAGGACGGCAGCCTTGACGTGACGCTTGAATTCAACGGTGAGTTCAAGGACTCGAGCTCGGTGTACTTTGAGATTAACGATTGAAACAGAAAAAGCCGCAGGGAGACCTGCGGCTTAGTATTTATACAATATAGTCTTGAAACAGTTTTGAGGTAATAGGTGATGTATTATCAAAACCGAACTCTTTTCCTATAAGCAGTAGCAATATATATAACGAAGCAATAGCATGAAGAATATTTTTGAGATTTGCCTTCTGATAGTTATAACGACCGCTGCTATCTTT
>CACWPR010000026.1 GCA_902762855.1 Ruminococcus flavefaciens | reverse complement strand
ATACTGACGTATGTCAAGGGATTTCTGTGCAAGATGACGGAAAATATCCAAGCAGATTCAGTACAAAGACGTCAGGCGGTCTTTGTGCGGTGTTGCCCTAAAGACTGACAGTCCGATAAAAACGAAAACAGCCTCCGCAACCGCAGCGGAGGCTGTTTTCTTACCCCAATAGCAGAGGTATCCCCACCTCCGCTTTTCCGGAGCCCTATTGGCTCCGTCCCTCTATATTTATCCCTATTGCAGATGAACACTTAGCTTTTGCGGCTCACGTCCTCCGGTGTGAACAAGTCGTCCATTTTACCGCTGGAGACTGTCCTCTGTGAGCTTTCCTTCCTCACCTCCGGGTACTCCCGGTAGCTTACCAGCTCCCCCTGTGTTGGAGAATTGTCTCCGCTGCCAAACAACCTGCTGTCTCCGTCCTCACTGAAAAACTCTTTTACCACCGCCGCCGCAAAGGGCAGACAAATGAACAGTCCTCCATAAAAGTCTATGAGCACAGAGCCGACTATTAATATTGCTATGATGAATACCTCAACGGATATTACTACTATCTTCTGAAATATTGTTTCCTCTTTATCCCTTTTCATATCAAGTCCCCCCGGACTATATCATGACCTGATGAGCTTTTCAAGACTTTTTTCCATTTCTGCCTTCAGCCGTCCGCTCCTGTAGGCCAGCACCATTGAGTACATTGCTCCTGCCAGCTTCTCGTCGTCGGCTATCATATGCGTATTCTCTGCTATCTCAGAGCCGATGATACCCCTGAGCGACTGCTCGTCAAAGGCTCCGCTGTCCTCGGCGGTGAATATCACCTTGCAGAGGATGTTGTAAAGATGTATGTCAGCGATTATGTCATCGGAGGTGTCCTCCACGTCGCCGTTCACGTAGCTCATCAGCTTTGCGATGTCCTCAAGTTTCATGGCACCCCGCAGCATATTTATGAGGAGTATCCGCAGGACCTGCTTTTCGGAGTACTTCTTCCCCTTTGTGGATGACACCCAGCCCCGTTTTATCCAGTTCTGGATGGTTGTACCCTCAAGTCCGGTGAGCTTGGAGAGCTGTGAGAGCGTAAGGCCGCCTGTAGCCTCCAGCACCGGCGAGATAAGTGAAAAAGCCTCATCTCTTGCCTGTTCAGTAAATTTAAGTGTAGTGCCGGGTATCATACGTTCCATGGCCTTAACAACTCCTTTCGTGATGATATGATTATATCACAGGTTCATATGAACTTCAAGTCTATTCAAACGATGTTTTCAATTATTTTGAAACACTTTTTCAGATTTTTTTGGATTTATCTTCATATTTCACAATTTTACAAACTTTTTCATCTTTTTTCGACGTAAGATAAGTCCGAACCTGCAAAATTTTTATCATCAAGTCGCCTCCCAGTATATTTCATACCTGCCGAAGGCAGGGCTGGCCACGCTGACGCTTGCGATGAGTTCTTACCCGGTGAGTGAGCGAGTTTAAGAGCGGCAACGTGGCTGGGTCCAGCGTCACACTGGCTGGGGGCTTTGACAAATATGGAATAGTGTGGTATAATATGTAAATACCGTGCTCTTTCATCCGGAGCACCGGAATTCATTCTGATTGGAGAGATCATCATGTCCAAAAAACCCTTTTACATTACTACGCCTATCTACTACCCCTCGGGCAACCCCCATATAGGTCACTGCTATACTACAGTCGCCTGCGACTCTATCGCCCGTTACAGACGAATGCAGGGTTATGACGTCATGTTCCTTACCGGTACTGACGAACATGGACTTAAAATAGAACAGAAAGCCGCTGAGGCCGGTATCACCCCCAAGGAATACGTTGACGGCATCGTTGCTCAGTTCCAGAAACTCTGGAAATATATGAACATCAGCTACGACAGATACATCCGTACCACTGACGACTACCACGTTGAGTCCGTTCAGAAAATTTTCAAGGCACTCTACGACAAGGGCTACATCTATAAGGGCGAGTACTCCGGAAAGTACTGTACTCCCTGCGAGAGCTTCTGGACCGATTCTCAGCTCGATGAGAACGGCTGCTGCCCTGAATGTCACAGACCTGTGACTTTCGCTAAGGAAGAGGCTTACTTCATGAAAATGGCCCCCTTCGCTGACCGCATCGAAAAGCTCCTCACTGAGACCGACTACCTCCAGCCTAAGACCCGTGCCACTGAGCTGGTAAACAACTTCATCAAGCCCGGTCTGGAGGACCTCTGCGTTTCACGTACTACCTTTAAGTGGGGCATCCCCGTTACCTTCGATGAGGGTCACGTCGTTTACGTCTGGATAGACGCTCTCTCAAACTACATCACTGCTCTCGGCTACCTCAACTCTGCTTACAACGATTTTGATAAGTTCTGGCCTGCCGACGTCCACATGGTCGCTAAGGACATCATGCGCTTCCACGCTATCATATGGCCTGCTATGCTCATGGCTCTGGATATTCCGCTCCCCAAGCACCTGGCTATCCACGGCTGGATTACTATGAACGGCGAGAAAATGTCCAAGTCCCTGGGCAACGTCGTTGACCCCTTCGTCCTCGGTGAACGCTACGGCTGTGACGCTATCAGATACCATATCCTCCGTGAAATGGCTCTCGGCGCTGACAGCTCATTCTCAAATGAGATAATGATAAACCGCATCAACTCCGACCTGGCTAACGGCTTCGGAAACCTCGTTTCCCGTACCGTCGCTATGGCTGACAAGTACTTCGGAGGTACCCTCCCTGAGGACCGTCTGGAGGCTGACATCGACAAGGATTTCATCTCAGTTGTAACCGCTCTCCGTGACTCTGTGGACAAGTCTATCGACGAGACTAAGATAAAGTCCGCTCTGGAGGATATTTTCAAGGTCGTTGACCGTGCAAACAAGTACATCGACGAGACTGAGCCCTGGAAGCTGGGCAAGAATGAGGCTGACAGCCCAAGGCTGGCCTCCGTCCTCTACAACCTCCTGGAGGCTATCCGTATAGTTTCTACCCTTCTCTCCCCCTTCATGCCCTCTACTATGCCCCAGGTCTGGGAGCAGATAGGCGCTTCCGCTGAGGATACCACCTACGAAAACGCTGACAAGTTCGGTGTGCTCCCCATGAACGTTACCGTTCACAAGGGCGCTATCCTCT
The DNA here is from genome assembly GCA_902762855.1 of Ruminococcus flavefaciens. Classification (GTDB taxonomy): domain Bacteria; phylum Bacillota; class Clostridia; order Oscillospirales; family Ruminococcaceae; genus Ruminococcus; species Ruminococcus flavefaciens_V. The sequence continues at coordinate 46,646 of CACWPR010000026.1, read as the reverse complement.
TCCCACGTATCGACGTTGACAAGGAGATAGAGGAGCTCAACGCTATCATCAAGAAAAATATGGACGCCGCTCAGGCTAAGCTGTCCGCTGAGGAAAAGGGCGAGTCCGCTCCTGCTGAGCCTATCACCCTGGCTCCTGAAATAACTATCGACGACTTCGCTAAGGTGGAGATAAGAGTTGCCAAGGTAACTGCCTGCGAAAAGGTTAAGAAGTCCGACAAGCTCCTCTGCTTACAGCTCGACGACGGCATGGGCGGCCGTCAGGTCGTCTCCGGCATAGCTCAGTACTACGCTCCTGAGGACCTCATCGGCAAAAAGATACAGCTCATCGCCAACCTCAAGCCCGTAAAGCTCAGAGGTGTGGACAGCAACGGAATGATATGTGCCGCTGATACTCCCGACGGTGTTAAGGTCATCTTCGTTGACGATTCTATCCCTGTTGGTTCCAAGATAAGATAAAAAATCGCCGCATACATCTGTATGCGGCTTTTTCTTTTCCTTTATGCGCCCGGACAGCAGAAAACTCCTCCCTGAGAGGTGGGAAGAGCTTTCGGAGGGATATATATAGAGGGAAAAACGCTTGGTAAGTCCGGACTCCTGTGCTGAGTGAGTCCGGATATGAGGGAAAATGTGTCTGTAAGTTATATAAGCTGTTTACGCATCCGGCTCACGCTCTGTACTGTTCCTCCGGCTGCCTATTGCCTGAGGTCTTTCCAGCTCTTTTCCTGCCGCATACGCTTTTGTGCATATCCGCTCTGTGAGCTCCGCTCCTGCCGTCGCTTTACGGCTGTTCCCCTGAAGGCGGTCTGCTCATGAGTACTATGCTGTGCCTATATTTATATTATACACAAAATTCAGCTCTCTGCAATCAATAATTCTATCATATTCAGAAGATTTTTGTTATTCCTCAAAAAAAATATGCAGAATCATCTTGCATTTCAAGGAATGTTATGATACAATATTACACATAAATTATAATGTTGTTCGTGTACATTGATTCTGCAAAGGATGTGAGACCTTGAAAAAACGTCTGCTCATCGGTGTTATCATCACCGACTGCCATATAGATTTCCAGGAGGAAATAATGCGAGGCATCTCCTCACAGGCCTTCAAAAGCAACTGCGATGTGGCAGTTATCGCCCCTCTGCATAACTTCTACTCCGGCACTGCCCACAAGGATACCGAAAAATATATCTTCGACCTCATCCTTTCTGAAAAATTCGACGGCTTCCTCTACGACAGGAACACCTTCTACGGCGAGGAGATACGCTCGTATATCGACGGCCTCCTCACTATCTCCGGCAAGCCCGTTATGCTGCTGGACTCCTGTGACCATAAGAATTTCGAGACAACCTCCGTGGACGACTGCGACGCCTTCGAGATGATAACCGACCACCTCATCGAGGTCCATGAGTGCAAAAAAATCTACTGCCTTACCGGTCCCAAAAAGGTTTACGTCTCCGAGGAGCGCCTGAAAGGCTTCCTCACCTCCATGAAAAAGCACGGTCTGCCTGTGGACAAAAATTCTGTCCACTACGGCGACTTCTGGATGGAGGCCGCTAAAAATATGGCCGAGAAAATTATCGACGGACGGCTCCCACGGCCAGATGCCGTAGTCTGCGGCAACGACATCACCGCTATCTCCCTTATCAGACACCTGAGCACAAAAGGCATAAAAGTCCCCGGAGACATTGCTGTCACCGGCTACGACGCTTCTGTTGAAGGTGCTTCCTTCGAGCCCTCTATAACCTCCTACAGCCGTCCTAACTTCCAGCTCGGCTCCGAGGCCTTCCGCCGGCTCTACAGGATAATCACCGGCAGGATATGTCCCAAGGTCCCCAACGAAAACGGCGAGCTCCGTATCGGAAGGAGCTGCGGCTGCAATAAACAGCCTGCGCTCCATAAGGACATTAAACGCAATAAAAAAGTAAACTCCCGGCTTGAGTCGAACCTCCTCTACGGTGATATGCTCTTCGACATCACCAACACCGACAGTCCTTTTGTTTTCGCTGACAGACTGGACAATTATACTTATATGCTGTACAAAATGGCACACCTGAGGATCTGCCTGACTCAGAAGTACATGAACTCCACAAAGGGGATCTATCACGACAAGCTGGACTTCAAATGCGGCGACGACGTCAGGATGATACTGGCCAAGTCCTCTATCGCCAGAGAGTACACTCACCCCGACTTCTTCAGCTCATCTGAGCTCATACCTGACTTCGACATTGACCGGAAATACCCCTCTGTTTTCTATATCTCACCTATACACTATAATGATAACTTCTTTGGCTACAGCGCCGTGTCCTTCGGAAAGCATACCATCTCCTTCAGCTCTCTCTACCTCCAGTGGATAAACTACGTGAATGTGGCTCTGGAGCTCGTGAGGATAAAGGCCATAATGTCCCACACTATCCTCAATACTAACCGTGCCCTCCTCTACGACAAGGTCACAGGTATGCTCAACCGAAGCGGAATCGAACAGGAATTTGCCAAGAGACTGGCTGTCATCGGACATACCTCTTCCGCTGACTTCATCACTATCGAACTCACCGGCATAAAGAATACCTACTACCGCAGCGGCGAGGAAAAATGCAACCAGATATCTTCATCCTTCGCTAAACTCCTCAAAAGCTGCATAAGCAGCAAGGAGATATGCGGTATGTGGAACTCCCAGACCCTCTGCGTCATCTCCTTCGACTCCGGACGAGCATCAGATATTTATGAGGAGCTCAGCTCCAAGCTGAAGGAAAAACGCTACGACCAGAGCGACGACTGCAATATCGACTTCTCCGTCGGACTCTACACCCAGCGCACTGACGAGAATATCAGCCTGGGCGAGGCTATGTACAAGTCCACCGTGAACAAGATATATTCCTATAATATCTCCGAGGTCAACGCAAATCCTCAGTTTGAAAAGCTCTGCGCCCTCCGAAGCAGGATAATGAAAAACCCTGAGCTCTCCTGGAATATCAGCGACATTGCTGACAGCCTGTACCTCAGCAAAAGCTACCTCCAGAAGACCTACAAGGCCTTTTTCGGAAAGAGCATCATTGAGGAGATGATAGGCTTCCGCATCGAGACTGCCAAAAGGCTCCTCATGCAGACCGAGCTCTCCGTTACTGAGATCTCAAAGCGCTGCGGCTACTCCTCCTACAATTACTTTGTAAGGCAGTTCCGTGCCTCAGAGGGAGTCTCCCCCACTGAATTCCGGGAAGCTCATAAAAACGAATGTCCTGATAAACAATGAATCCTTTCCCGCCGGACGGCATTTGCCGCCCGGCTTTTTCTATGGGTATCGGAGACGGGACTATATACTATCAGTAATATTTGTCTGCAATTTTACCAATCAGAGGAAGCTGCTCTTGTGAAAGAATTACAAATATAAATTAATGTTCATAAATTTCATTTACTTTTCCCGCTTTATGCGCTATAATGTATCGTGTATAGATATGCAAGGCGAAGCATAAGGCAGTGCTGCGCCGACCTCTCACCTCAAAAAGGAGTTAATACTATGACAAGAACTACCAAACCTCTCTTCAAAAGAGCGGCTGCGGTTATTGCTGCCATGGTGGTACTGCTGACTCTGGCGCTGGTATTCCCACCGTCACTCAGCTCCTCCGCCGCAGGTACTGACCTCTATGTAGGCTATTCCGGCAAAAGCAATAACTTCTCAACCGTTCAGGAGGCTGTCAACAAGGCAGCCAGCATCAACCCAACCAGCGAGTCTGCACGTGTTACTATCCACATTGCTCCTGGTACTTACCGTGAACAGGTACTCATCAATACCCCCTACATCACATTCGTAAATGACGAACCCTCCAAGGGCGATGTTCTCATCACCTTCTATTACAGCATCGGCTACAAGTACTACAGCGTCAATACCAGCAAGAACAACGGTACATACGACGCTTCCTATGCCTCCGCCAAGTCACAGAAAAATACCCCATACCGCTGGGGCGCTACTGTCTGGCTCCAGAGCAAGGCTCAGTACTTCAAGGCTCAGAACATCATTTTCGAGAACTCATTCAACCGCTATATCACTAAGGAAGAAATAGCTGACGGTGTTGAGCTTGTGGGAGATACCTCCGTTTCAAGCATATCTCAGGTCAGAACTTCCTCCACTGACGTCCAGACCAAGGCCGCTACCGAGCGTGCTGCCGCTTTTGCAGCAGATGCCGGCTACTGCGAATTCCTCGGATGTCAGTTCCTCAGCAGCCAGGACACTCTCTACACCGGAGCTTCCCCTCAGTATTATAAAAACTGCCTTATCGAGGGTCAGACCGACTATATCTTCGGTGACAGCTCCGCTGTTTTCGATGCCTGCGAGCTCCGCTGGAAGGGCTACAGTGCCAACGCTGCCGGCGGTTATATCACCGCTGCAAGAGATGATTCCAATGACGACACAGGCTACCTCTTCAGCAACTGCAATATCACAAAGAACTCCGCTCTTACTGTCAAGACCGGATACCTTGGACGTCCCTGGAGAGATACTGCTAAGGTAATGTACATCAACACTACCCTCCAGAGCGCTGACTGCATCGACGCTGCCGGCTGGTACTCAATGAGCGGCGTACAGCCGGAAAATGTTGCCGGATTCAAGGAGTACGGTACAAAGCTGGCTGACGGTACTGCTGTCTCCCTCTCCTCCAGAAAGGGCCATGTGCTCTCTGCTTCCGATGCCAACGGCATCACACTCACAAGCTACATGAAAAACTGGACTCCCACCTTCCTCAACATCACTTCAAGCTCTTCTTCATCCGGTTCATCTTCCTCCGCTGACGGCGCTATCACCCTCTGCGGCGGCTGGTATGAGGAGGCATTCGCTGAGTGGGATTCCTCAAAGATAGGCAGCAGCGTCAAGGTAAGCTACGCTCAGTCCGGCTCTTCAAGCTATACCACAGTTGACTCCGAACTCATCCGCAGCAACCGTGTGGACATCCCCGGCCTAAAGGGCAATACTGAGTATACCATTAAGGTGGAAGGCTCCTCCGGCTCTGCTTCCTGCACTGTCAAGACTATGTCCTTCGACCGCTCCGGCTACGCTCACTGGAACTACTCCTCAGGTGTCGGCGCTTACAATAACGACGGTACCCTCAAGTCCGGTGTTACTGTTATCTACGTCACAAACTCCAACAAGGATACTATAACCTACGGCGGCAAGACCGGTCTCTACAACATCTTCTACAGCGCAAAGCCCTCCAACGTGGTATTCCGTTTCATCGGCACTATCGACGTTCCCTCCGGTGCTAAGGCAAATGACGGTCAGCAGAACGACGGTTCAAGTATGCTCTACCTCCAGTACGGCCAGAACGTTACTATCGAGGGTATCGGCTACAACGCTAACCTCAACAAATGGGGCTTCGAGATGAAGCGCTGCACAAGCTGTGAGGTCCGCAATCTCTGGCTGGGTCAGTACCCCGACGACGGTATCTCAATGACCGGCGACGCTGACAACAAGTCCACTCATATGTGGGTCCACAACAACACTATCGAAAAGGGCTACAATGCCTACGCAGGCAACGGCACCGTTGACGCCGACAAGGCCGACGGCGACGGCTCCACTGACATCAAGTGGTCCGAGTACGTTACTATCTCCTACAACTACTACATCAACTGCCATAAGACCTCTCTGGTCGGCGGCGGTACTACTCAGTTCCAGGACTGGATAACCTATCACCACAACTGGTTCAGCAACACTGAGTCCCGTAATCCCCGTGCGAGAAACGCTCATATCCACAGCTACAACAACTACTTCACAACTAATGCACAGTACGGTCTCGGCGCTTCATACAACTCCAAGATATTCTCCGAGGCCAACTACTTCGAGGGCACCTACAAGCCCCTTGCCGCTGAGGCTATGGGCTCCGATGCTTACTCAGGCACTATCAAGTCCTACAACGACAAGTTCGTGAGCTGCACTATGGGCAGCGGACTTGCTTACTCTATCGTTTCCAACAAGTCCTCCAACGTTACTATCGCCAACCAGAAGTCCGGCGGTGACGCTTACGACAACTTCGACATCAGCTCTTCCAAGATGTACACATCCTACACCCTTCAGTCCGCTGACGATGCAAAGACTGAGGTCATGGAGTACTCCGGACGTATGCGCCAGGGCAAGGCCTACAACAGCGGCACTTCCTCAGGCTCAGGTTCATCCTCCGCAGAGTCATTCACTGACGGCACTATGGTAATGTTCAAGAACGTAAACAGCGGCCTCTACCTCGAAGTTGCTAACGGTCTCGCTGAGAACAATGCCAACATCCAGCAGTGGGAGGCTAACGGCGAAGGCACAAACAAGGCCGGCGAGTGGAACACCTGGATACTCTACAGCGCCGGTGACGGTTACTACTACATCTACTCCGCCCTCGGTGACAGAAAGACCTTCGTCCTCGACGTTGCCGGCAAGAAGGCTGACGATGGTACCAATATCGACCTCTATCAGTACAACGGCGGCGACAATCAGAAGTTCAAGTTCACTAAGAACAGCGACGGCTCCTACAAGATACTCACTAAGGTATCCTCAGACAAGTCCGCTGTTGAGATAGAAAACGGCAGCATGGAGTACGGCGCTAACGTTCAGGAATGGACTGTTAACGGCTTCAATTGCCAGGACTGGAACATCGAATCCGCTGCTCTTCCCGTAAGCGGCACTCTCATCCGCAGCCTCGTCGTTGAGGACTCTGAGCACGCATCCGGCTGGTCCATTGACAGCAGCTCATCAACCGGTGACCTTGCTTTCGGTGACCGTGAGTTCACTATCACTTCACTCCCCTCTGACCTCGCCGGCACAGAGCGTATCATCACTGCCTGCGACTCCAAGAACACTGACTCCGAGCTGGCTTACTTCACTGCCGCTGCTGACGAGATTATCTATATCGCTATCGACAGCCGTATGACCTCTCTTCCTTCATGGATGAACGGCTACACCAAGGAGTCCTACACTGTCGGCATCACTGATTCTTCCAGCGAAAAGGCCTTCGATGTTTACTCTCTGAAGGTAAGCGCAGGAGAAAAGGTAGTCCTCGGCACAAACGGCCAGAGCTCCGGTGTTATGCAGTATATCGTATTCGCCGCTGAGCAGCCTGTGGTAACTACTACTACCACCACTACAACTACCACCACTACTACAACTACCACAACTACTACAACTTCCACAACTACTTCTGCTACTACAACTACATCATTCCCCCTCAATAGGATATGGGGAGATGCTGATGACAATGGTGTCGTCGCTATGAACGACGTTGTACTTATCATGCAGTCCATCTCAAATAATGACAAGTACGGCCTTGACGGCACTGACGAAAACCACATCACCGACAAGGGAATGGCACTGGCTAATGTCGTTGACCCCGATAATACCGGCCTTACCGTTCAGGACGCTCTCCAGATACAGAGATTCCTCCTGGAAATGGTGACTGACCTTGACCCCTATGCTTAAATAAAAAAAGGACGCATCCACGTGATGCGTCCTTTTTTACATCTCCTGTATTGTCCGCCACAGCTCCATTGCAATGTCCGCCCCTACTCCCGCAGTTACCGCAAGCTCCTGGGGGGAGGCAGCTTTCAGGTTGGCTATGGTCTTATACTTTATCATCAGCTTTGCTGCCTTCTTCTCGCCTATGCCCCTGACGTTCAGCAGCTCTGAGCTGTAGGTCTTTTTCTTATGTCTTGAATGCATGAAGCTCACTGAGTACCTGTGGACCTCGTCCTGTATCCTCGTTACAAGGTCAAAGGCCGCCTTCATGCGGCTGAGCTGTATCTCCCGGCCTCCTGTGGCTATGGCTCTGGTACGGTGCTTGTTGTCCTTGACCATTCCGTACAGGGGGATGTCCTCCAGGCCAAGCTCCTTCAACACCGGCTCTATGGCGTGAACGTGGCCACGTCCGCCGTCAAGGAGTATCAGGTCCGGCTTTCTCGTGAAGAACTGATCCCCTTCCCCTGTGACTATATGCATCAGTCTACGGCGGAGAACCTCCTGCATGGAGCCGTAATCGTTCTGCTGGTCCTGTTCCTTTATGGTGAAGCGCTTGTATGCCCGTTTAAGGGGACGGCCGTCCTCGAATACTACCATTCCTGCTACCATTGACTCCGATGACAGGTTGGAGATGTCATAGGCCTCTATATACTTCGGCGGAGCGCTGAGTCCAAGGCTCTTTCCAAGCTGTTCAAGGGCAATGACCTCACGACCGGTACGGTCGTTTTTCAGTGCCGCATACTCCGCACTGTTGTTCACTGCAAGCCTGAGCAGTTCAAGCTGACGTCCCCTCTGGGGTACGTGGAGCTGTACCTTGTGGCCTGCCTGCTGCTCCATGAGCTCCCCAAGGAGCTCACCGTCCTCCGGCATATGGTCGATTATGACGTTCCTGGGGATGTCAGACCGGCTGTAGTAGAACTGTAGCATGAAGGAGCCAAGGATGTCCTCGCCGTCCTCCGGCTTGTCAAAGCCGAATACTGCCTTGTCGAAAAGTCGGTTCTCACGGTACATCAGCACTGAGATGTACACCCCGTTGTAGTACTCTGCGGAACCGATAACGTCTGCGGAATCAACTCCGCTGTTGATTATCTTCTGCTTTTCAGCCGCCTTTTTTACTGCGGCGATACGGTCACGGAGGACTGCCGCTTTCTCGAAGTCAAGCTCCTCAGCGGCGGCATTCATCTCAGCCTCCATGCGCTCTACTGAGCCTGCACTGCCTGTCTTTATGAACTCCTCGGCCTGGTCTATGATGCCTGTATACTCCTCCCGGCTTATCTTTCCACGGCAGAGTCCCATGCAGTTCTTGATGTGGTAGTTGAGACAGGGGCGTCCCTTGCCGAAATCCTGGGGGAACTTCCTGTGACAGGTGGGCAGCATGAACACCCGGTTCACCTCGTTCACAGCCTCCTTGGTGATGAAGCCGCTGGTGTAGGGTCCCAGGTACCTGCCCGGCTGTTTGGTGTTCTTTTCGTTGGTTATCCGTGGATACTCCTCATCGGAGATGCGGATGTAGTGGTAACCCTTGTCGTCCTTCAGCAGGATGTTGTACTTTGGCTTGTGCTGCTTTATGAGACTGCACTCCAGCAGCAAAGCCTCGTACTCGCTGTCGGTGACGATGAAGTCGTAGTCGTAGACATTGGACACCATTGCCGCTACCTTAGGGGTATGGTCGGGGTTCTCACGGAAATAGCTGCTCACACGATTGTGGAGGTTCTTGGCCTTTCCGATGTAGATTATCCCGCTGTCCTTGTTACGCATTATATAGACTCCCGGAGACTGGGTCAGCCGGGAGGTCTTGTTGCGGAGATACGGTAGTCTTGGGTTCATGGCTGATTCACCTCTGATGATATTTTTTCGGTGTTTTATTGCCTGTTAAAGTAATCTATTCCTCCGCTTGGCCTGAAATATGTACGTATATAGCCGTCCGTGGACAATATTACAAATTCATTGGTATCCTCGATATAATACACCCCGTCGCCGTCCTCGGCTTCCAACTTATACAGCGCATCCGGAGCGTTGATAACATCACTGGCTCCCTTTTCGTACTCCTCAGCGGTCTCGTAGCCGAAATCATCACGGAATTCCCCTCCGTGCTTCTCAAAGTGCTGGTTCAGCAGCTTCTTGTTACGGAAATGATACTCCACATAGCTGTCATCCTGAACTGCCGCTGTCGTGGTAGTAGTAACTGTGGTAGTAACTGCTGTTGTCTTGGTCTTTTTTGTCTTGGAGGTCTTTGAAGTAGTGACCTTCTTGGTGGTTGTCTGGGTCACGGTGGTCCTGGACTTCTTCGTAGTCGTAAGACTGGTGGTCACCTTCTCTTCTGCTTCCGTCGTAGTCACATCGGCGGAGTCCTGGAAGTGGTCCGCACTGATTATGTCCGAGGTCTCAGAGGATGTCCCGGACTTGTCACCGTCACCCTTGAGTGCTCCTGTTCCTATTATCACAAGCAGTATCAGTATTATTGCTGAAAGTACTGCTATGAGTATGTTCTTCTGCTTATTGTCCATATTTCTCCCCCTTTCCCGGCTTTACCGCCGGGGTCATATGTTGCCTGCTGCGAATTCAGCTCCCAGCATCAGAGCCAGCATACCGAAGTTCACCGCCGAAAATACCAGCATATATCTGCCGGTCCGGGCGCCCTCTGCCTGTCTGTAGAACTGGAAGGATATGAGACTTGCCAGCGACGCTATCACTGTGCCCAGTCCGCCTATGTCCGCTCCAAGCATCAGCATTGCGCCGTTATCTGTGAAACCGGACAGCATGACTGCCGCCGGAACGTTGCTTATGACCTGTGAAAGTCCTGCTCCTATGAGGACCTCCCGGCCCTCCAGTATCCCTGAGAAAAATCCGCTGACCGCCTCTATACGGGCTATATTTCCCACAAAAACGAAAAAGCATACGAATGTGGCGAGCAGTGCGTAGTCTATCTTTCCCAGGAGCCGCCAGTCTGCCGCAAGTACTATTGCCAGCGCTCCTGCAAGACATACAAGGTCCGGGACTGCACGGAATACTGTCAGCAGACAAAGCAGGAACATTGCTCCATATGCTGCGGCCTTTCCAGGTGAGGTCCTGCCTCCCACGCTCTCCGGAGCCTTGCAGGGCTCTGCCGGAAGTGTCAGCGTAAGCAGCATAACACAGACAAGTCCCAGGATGCCTGCCAGGAGCATGGTCTTCACAAATGTTCCTGCCGTCAGGCCGTATTCGTCGCAGAGGTACAGATTCTGCGGATTTCCTACAGGTGTGAGCATACTTCCCATGTTAGCCGCTACTGTTTCCAGGACAATGGTCATTATGCGGCTCTTTTCATCGCTGATGTTTCTGTATATCAGCAGAGTCAGAGGTACAAAGGTTATCAGTGCGACGTCGTTGGTCACGAGCATTGCACTGAAAAAGCATATCAGCACCAGGACTGCTCCCAGCCGCCGGATGCTGCCTGCTCTCCGGAGTATCACTGCGGTCACTGTGTCAAAGATGCCTATGCTCCGGAAGCCTGCAACTGCCGCCATAAGTGCGCCCAGCTCTATGAGGACTGTCCGGTTTATGTAGCCGGGATACCGGGAGTCCGGCGGCACTATGAACATCGTCACAACTGCCGCTATGAGGGATATTAAAAGCACCGGCTGTGCTTTCGCAAATCTGAGTATCCTTTCCATTTTCAGATGAGTATCCCTTCAAAATGGTCCATTTCATGCTGGACTATCTGGGCCTCGAAGTCCCGGAGTATCTTCTTTTTCTTCTTGAAATTCCTGTCACGGTACTCAACTGTTATCACACGGCGGCGCTTTACAGGACGGCTCCCCTTCAGCGAAAGGCAGCTCTCCTCAGTTTCATACTCCCCGGCAGAGCGGTCCGTTATGAAGGGATTTATCATCACAACTGTCTCCCCTCCAAGGATAGCTGCAAGGACCGTCTTGCTCTCACCTATCATGTTGGCTGCAAGTCCCACACAGTGCTCCTTGTGAGCATTGAGCGTGTCTGCAAGGTCCCGGATGAGCTGCATATCCTCACGAGAGGCAGGCTCTGACTTTATTTTAAGAAAATCGGTGTCTTTTACGATGTCTCTTACCATTATTACATCTCCATGTCTGAAAAAATAAGACCGTTCCCTATAAAGGTCCCGGTCTTATTATAAACTATTGGCCTGAAATAGTCAAGTCTGCGCCCCGGCTTTTCCCTTGACTGCAAGCTCCACTGCACGGTACGCACCGTCGTAGACTCCTGCCTGCTTTGCTGTGAGGATGTTACTGCACATCTTTGCGATAATATCCCCGTTATTCTGGATGAGGTCCAGCATTGCCGCTGTTTCGGCAGGTGTGGTACACTCATAGGTGCCGTCGCCTACCTCCGCTGACCTGACAGCTCCCCATGCCTCGTGGCCTCCGACCCGCTTTATCATCAGCTTCGGGACCGGGTAGAAGGACAGCTCGCTGGGCTTGGTTATCAGAACGTCCGATACCCTCATTAGAAGATTTGTGGAGTAGACTGCCGCAAATATATCGCTGTGGCAGAATGCGTGGATGCCATTTATTTCACCATTTTCAGCCTCCCGGCAGAACCTCTCTGTCTCGCTGAAATCATCGAAATGCTCACTGAGGAAGGCCTTCATCTGCGGCACCTCCCTGACCAGCTCATGCCATACCCTCGCATGGTCTCCCACGTTTATGAGCAGTACTGCCCTGCCCTTCTTTATCTCCGGCAGCAGCTTCCTTATCACTGTGACGAATATCTCCTTCTGTGCTCCGGCACCTCCTACTGACATGAGCCAGCGCCGTGGCTTGCCCGTAAGTGCTCTCTCATTCCTGGCGGCACAGTCCCTTTCGATGTTCTCCACAAGCTCATGGTCAACGTAGTGACCGGTGTACACCACGTCCTCCCCGGACATAGGCCTGAGCTGACGCTTTCCGCCCATTCCCCTGAGTGCCCGGTAGCCTATATACGCTGAGGGCGTCTGAACTGTATGCACTGCTCCCTCGGATAGATGAAGTGCCATTGGCCAGTTGTCCGGAACTGCGTTCACTACCCTCGTAAGTCCTGCGTGTACCGCTGCCTGTGCCGGCCATACATGAGTTGCCACAAAGGGGATGTCCCTGGGAAGATCCCTGTATACTGCGGTCATGAGCTCGGAGGTCTTCTGGTCCCCGGCATTGTATGAGAGTCTGCGGAATCCCTCGCTGTTGAGAGGTTCCCAGACAAGTCTGTTGAAGAGCCAGCTCTTCTGTGAGAGCCTTGAACCCATTGAATAAAGGTCGTTCTGACTGCTTATTATCTTTCCGCAAGTAGCCTGGCTGAACGAGTGCAGGTCGAACCAGTAGGGGTCATATCCCATTGCCCTGGCCGCTGACGCTATTGCCATTGATATTCTGTAGTGGCCGAATCCCATGCGGATGTTGCCTATGATAAGACTTTTATCGTCAAAGCTCACTCCGTTCTTTTCAGTGATGACTATATTCTTCACTCCCAGGGTCTTTCCTATGGCAGGGGCAGGCACTGCGGAAAGGTGATAGACCTCCTCAGAGTCGTCGCCGTACTTCCTGATGAACTTCTCCTTGGTGCGGACTGCCTTCCTATATACACGGCCGGGAATGTCGTTTCCGAAAATTTTTCTTGCTTTATCCATAAAAATACCTCCAGACTCTTGACAAATCGCAAAAAATATGATAGACTATCTATCAGTTGATATATAGTCTATCATAAAAAAGGAGGATTGTCAAGTGGAATACGAATTTTCTCAGGAAAAACTTAAAAGCAAACGCTTCGACAAGGCAGTGGAGGTCAGCGCCCAGCTCTTCATCGAGCGTGGCATCGACAACGTCAAAATGACCGATATTGCTGAGGAAAGCGACATCGGAGTGGCTACTCTCTACCGCTACTTCGGCACTAAGACCGGCATGACCATCGCCGCTATGACCTATATGTGGAACGAACTGAAAAAAATGTTCAGCGGCGTATTCGAGTCTGAGGTTTTCCTCAGGCAGTCCGGCCTTAAACAGCTCACCGACCTCATGAGGATGTTCCTGGTGCTCTATGAGGCTCACCCAGGCTTCATGAAGCTACTCAGTGAATTCGACCTCATCATCATCCGTGACAGAGTCCCCAAAGAGGAGCTGAAGGAGTACGACCAGTCCGTCATCGACTTCTACCCCGTTGTGGAGAGAGCCTTCGTTACCGGCCTCGCTGACGGCACCGTCCGGGACGACATCGACTTCCGCCTTTTCTACCGCTCATACGCTCATGCCCTTATGGAACTGGGCAAGAAACTCATCCTGGGCGAGCTCCTGCCCTCCGACGACTTCTCCGCCGGCGAAAAGGAAATGGAGATGCTCATCGAGGCGGCCGTCTGCTACCTGCGAAAGGAGTAAACTATGGAGAAAAAGACTGCTTCCAATAAGATACTCTGGATATTTGCCGTCGGTCAGCTCGGCTGGTCCATGCTTTCCGGCATAGTGACCAATCTCCTGGTATTTTTCTACCTCCCCGGCGAAGAGGCCCTCAGCGACGGGCAGCAGCTCTTTATCACTCAGGGCAAGTTCATCGGACTCACCGTCATCGGAATAATCTCCGCTGTGGGAAGGCTTTTCGATGCCTTCACTGACCCTCTCATCGCCGGCCGCTCTGACAGGCTCCGGCATAAGCTGGGACGGCGCATCCCATTTATGCGCTATGCCGCTATACCCTTCGGTGTTGTGACCGTCCTCATGTTCATTTCACCTGTGAACGGCGAGAGCACACTCAATTCCGTAACTCTTTTCTTCTGTGCCATGCTTTTCTACCTCTGCATGACCTGCTACTGCACTCCCTATAATGCCCTCATCCCCGAACTGGGTAGCACTCAGGAGTCAAGGATAAATCTTTCCACTTTTATTTCCATAACCTACTTCTTCGGTACTGCTATTGCCTATGTGGTGCCGGTCATGGCAGGTATGCTCCGCAGCACTGCCGGATACGCAGGCAGCTACCGCATCTCTATCGCAATTATCGCCGCCGTTGCTGTGGTGTGTATGCTCGTCCCCGCATTTCTCATAGACGAGAACAAATACGCTGATACTACTCCCAGCGAATCGTCTGCTTTCAGCTCACTGGCATCCACCTTCCGGAACAAGCAGTTCAGGACCTTCGTTGCCTCGGACATCCTCTATTGGATAGCCCTTACCCTCTTCCAGACCGGCCTGCTGTTCTACGTCACTGAACTCATGGGGCTGAAAGAGTCTATGTCCACCATGCTTTTCATCATCATGTCTGTGGTCTCCCTCTGCTTCTACGTCCCGGTGAATATCATCTCAAAAAAGACGGGCAAGAAAAAGCCAGTTGCCTTTGCATTCATTTTCTTCTCGCTCACCTTCCTGGTGACTGCCTTCGCCGGAAAGACCGGTATCCCCTCACTGGCCTACGGAGTCATCATCGCCGTGCTTGCCGCCCTTCCAATGGCTATCCTCGGCATCCTCCCACAGGCTGTTGTGGCTGACATCGCTGAATCTGACAAACTCGACACCGGCGAGAACCGTCAGGGTATGTTCTACGCCGCCCGCACATTTGCCTTCAAACTGGGACAGTCCGTGGCTATGCTCATCTTCACAAGTGTCGCCACTATCGGCAAGAGCTCCGGTCTCGGATACAGGCTCACTGCTGTTATCGCCGCTGTGCTCTGTCTGCTGGGAGGCATCGTTTTCCTGAAATATAACGAGTCACAGGTACTCTCACGCATCGAAAGCAATAAGGAGGATAATAATGCTTAAGCTCAAACAGGTACACCTTTCTTTCGAGGACGGCGACGAGCTGTTCTCTGTCACCACCTGCCGCTCTGTAAGCTCGGAGGGGTTCAGCCTTGACATCCACACCACCGGCGACTTCTTCTCCGCTGACATAAGGTCCGGCAGACCTGTCACGCTCAGACAGCTAAGTGCCGTTTTTGAACACGATTTCTCAGACCAGGACAGGATATTTCTCAACGGCTACCAGTCCTGGACGGACAGCGTCGAGCACCGCACTAACGGACGTATGCACAGTCTGGAAAGAGTTCCTGCAAAAACTATAGAGAAGTGGGCACTCAACCGCTACGGCGACTACGACTTCACCAGCTACGGCCATGAGGGGCAGCTCCATGGCTGGTCCTACGGCTATGTGCGTACCGGAGAGTTCTTCTGCTTTATCGGCTCTCTCAGCGAGAAGTCCGGATTCACTAAAATAGCCACTGACACAGCCGGAAATATCATCACCGTTACCAAGGACTGCTCCGGACTTGAGCTATGCGGAGACTACAGCGGTATAGACCTCATCATTACTGAGGGCAGCGAAAAGGAAGTGTTTGACCGCTGGGCCGAGGCTCTCGGAACAAAACTCCGCCCGGATGTGAAGCCGGTTTTCGGCTATACGAGCTGGTACCGCCACTATCAGAACATCAGCGACAGCATCATCGCTCAGGACCTGGAGGGACTGGCCGGTCAGAAGTTCAAGGCGGATATTTTCCAGATAGACGACGGCTATCAGACAGCCGTTGGCGACTGGCTCTCCGTTGACAGTGAAAAGTTCCCGGAGGGTATGAAAAAAACTGCCGGTGACATCCGCAGCAAGGACATGGTCCCCGGACTGTGGCTGGCTCCCCTGGTATGTGAGGAGAAGTCTGAACTGTTCGCTCTGCACAAGGACTGGCTTGTCACTGACGATGAGGGGAATTACGTCAAGGGTGGCTCCAACTGGAGCGGCTTCTATGCTCTGGACATCTACAATCAGGATTTCCGGGAGCACCTCAGGAATGTGTTCAATACTGTGGTCAATGAGTGGGGCTTCGGCCTGCTGAAGCTGGACTTTCTCTATGCCGCCTGTATCGTTCCCAGACCGGACAAGACCCGTGGAATGATAATGGCCGACGCTATGGCCATGCTCCGGGAATTCGCCGGAGACGCCCTTATTCTGGGCTGCGGAGTTCCTCTGGCATCTGCCTTCGGCTATGTTGACTACTGCCGCATAGGCTGCGACGTCAGCCTTGACTGGAACGACAAGCCCCATATGAGGCTCCTCCACCGTGAAAGAGTAAGCACAAGGAACACTATCCTCAATTCAGTTTTCCGCCGTCAGCTCAATGGACGCTTCTTCTACAACGACCCCGACGTTTTCATCCTCCGCTCGGATAATACCTCACTGACAGCTCCCCAGAAAAAGTGCCTGGCTGAGATAAATGCCATGACCGGCGGTGTGCTGTTCAACTCAGACAACGCTGCGGAGTACACCTCTGAACAGCTCCGGCTGCTAAGCGGTATCATGAAGCTCCGGGACGCTGAGATAATCTCTGCGGAAACTACTGAAAAACTGCTGAAAATTAGATTTATGCTGGGCGAAAAGGTCTATAATGCCCAGTACAGGATATAACTCCCGTATATGATAACTGCCCCGGAGCTTCTGCTCCGGGGCATATTTTAATTTCCGCACATTTTATCGTAAAATCCGGGTATCGCTGATGTGGCAGCTATCTGCATCACCGTTGCCACATCTATGACTGCGTGACCTATCATTATAGGAAGCGGGTCACGTTCCTTGTGATAATACCAGCAAAGCCATATAGTCAGAGGCAGGAACGACAGAAATCTATACAGTATGTACCTTGCCTCAAATATCGTCGGGATGAAGCAGTGCTGCAATGCAAAGAAAAATGCCGGTATCAGTATTGCTGCGTACTTGTTCTTTATCTTGTCAACTCCACAGCCTAAATACAGGCCGTCCTCTGCAAGGGCTGTTGTCACCGGAAGGAGCGGTATGTTTATCACAGCAAGTACTACAGGTATCGGCGCTATCATCATAGGCGCAAGATAGGGCATGACTCCGTAGCACAGAAAGCCTGCAAGGAACATCCCGCCCATTCCCATAAGGAGTACCACTGCGGTCACAATGATGACCTGCTTTGCTCTTGTCCGGCCCTTCTGATAGTTTATCAGCTCCCGGTAATTGAAGCCGCACTTTCTTGCAAGAAATACCAGCAGAAGTACGGTCCCCACATTCACAAGTGTAGCTGCTATGGACCAGCAGTTGCTTATGTGGTCTATGTCCCTGCCGGTCATCACTGAACCAAGTACAAATATCAGCAGGAAAATCACTGAGCGTACCGGCAGGAATACAGGAAGATATTTCTTATTCATTTTCCCCGTCCCCCATTCATGTCTCACTCGTCAAAGAGCGGTGTGGAGAAGTACCTTTCGGCAGTGTCTGGAAGTATTGTCACCACTGTTTTTCCGGGACCCAGCTTTTCTGCCAGTTTAAGGGCGGCAGCTACATTCGTTCCGCTGGATATACCACACATTATGCCCTCCTTTGCGGCAAGGTCCTTGGCTGTCTGGATAGCCTCCTCGTCTGTGACGATGTAGATATTGTCGTATATCTCCTTGTTCAGTATGGGAGGGATTATGCCGTCGCCTATGCCCATCTGGAGGTGTGTGCCTATGGTGCCGCCTGCAAGTATCGCTGCGTTCTCCGGCTCAACTGCCCATATCTCTATGTCAGGATACTGGGCCTTCAGGGCCTCGCCTATACCTGTTATTGTACCGCCTGTGCCGATGCCGGAGCAGAAGCCGTCTATCTTCACTGCTGTCTGCTCAAGTATCTCCAGGGCGGTGTGGTACTTGTGAGCGTTGGTGTTATTGGGGTTGGCAAACTGCTGAGGTACAAAGACGTTGGGGTCCTCGGCAGCCATTCTGAGGGCTGTATTCAGGCACTCCTCGATGCACTTTCCGATGTCTCCGTCGTCGTGGATGAGTATTACCTCGGCACCGTAATGGCGGACCAGCTTTCTGCGCTCCTCACTTACGGAGTCCGGCATGATTATTATAGTCCTGTAGCCTCTGACTGCTCCCACAAGTGCAAGGCCTATGCCCTGATTTCCGCTGGTAGGCTCGACGATTATCGTGTCCTTGTTGATGAGACCCTCCTTTTCTGCGTGGAGTATCATATTGTATGCGGTACGTGTCTTTACCGAGCCGCCTACATTGAGTCCCTCGAACTTAACGATCACGTCGGCATTGCCGGGCTTGTTCATGCGGGCCAGCTTTATCATAGGAGTATGTCCCATTGCTTCCAGGATATTTTCGTATATCATCATATTTCTCCTTATCTGTTTTTAATAAGCATATCATTATTATTATATACCATTGCCCCGGATTTTGCAATAGATTTATAATATTTTCTAAGCCTACCAAATGTCTATGTTTAGCCGTTTGCAGGATGTACACATCAGACTGTCAGCGGTCAGACAGGCATTTTCCGCACTCAATGAAAAACAACAGGCAGCCGCTTGGACTGCCTGTTTTATGTGCTTTATTACTCGCCAAGTTCGGGAGTCTGATTACTTGTAGTTATTACATCCTCGTTGTCGAACGCAATTATCTCCACTTCGGGAGCTGTATATTTTTCTTTCATTGTTATCCTCCTTACTTAAATTACAGGCTTTCCTTATATGCCTTTGCAGCGTCTGCGTAAACGCAGAGTGCCTTTGAAAGATTCCAAAGATTCTGGTCGGTGGTCTTTTTCAGTGCAAGAACGCTGTAGGACAATGCGCTGAATTCCAATTCGTCATCACCGATAACAAGTACAAACTCTTCGCTGAGCTTGTCTGCTGAAATATTGGGTATCTCGAAATAAGACTTTTCGCCCTTGGTTATCTTAGTTAAAAGAGCGTCGCCGTAATTCAGATTAGCCTGCTCGGCATCACCGTTGTAGAATATACGGATAGAAGTGTCAGCATTGAGCAGAAGAGCCATTTTGTTTCCACATAAAGTGGGAGCATATCCCTTTACGCTGTTGTAATTGATACCGCTGATACCCTCAACAGTATTGCCTGCGCCGTTGAAATAATTATCCGCAGCCTTGCAGTAATTGTCGAGAGCTGCAACAAGGTCATTCTGCTTGGTGTTTTCGCTTGCTTCGTAGCCTGTGATATAGTCGTTTACGGAAAATTCGATAGTCTTATCCTCGTCAAGCTCGCCGCCGGAATTATAAACATCAAGCTGATTGCCGTCTGCATCGAACAATTTGAGAGCTATCTTTTCAGCTGCCTGATCTGAATAAACAGGGTAGCTGAACTTGTACTGTCCGTTATCCTGCTTAGTGCTTTCAAGGTCTGTTATCTCGATATCGCCGTTAGGACCGCTGAGAACAGCCTTTGCGGTATCACTGTTTAATACAGAGTAGAAATTCACTCCGATAGTTCCGTCGAGGCTCACGCTTGCGCCTGTGACCTTGTTATCTATATCTGCAACTGTGAAAATATCAAGCGTGTACGGTTCCTCTTCCGTACCCTTTCCGCCTGTTATTTCAATGCCCTTAACGTCGGAACGTTCTCCGTCATAATAAAATGCAATCTCCCAAAAGTCAGAGTCTCTACCCCAAAATTTCTCAGTTTCATTATCCCAGGCCATTCTATAATAGTGAGAGCTTAAAGTTACACAGTCTATAACACCTGTAAACTGGACTCCTTCAGAGCCTTCTTGATACTCATTAATATAAAGCGGCCAGCACTCCGGAAGTGTTGTGTTTTCTAATTGAAACGTTTTATTTACAAATTCCTGCTCACAATCGACACCATCATATGTAGGCAGCATTACATCAAAATATGCATCAGTATCTATGGTATCTCCTATGTACCACCTTGTACCTACACCTACTTCATCCGCTGCATCAGCCACAATAGGAGCAGCAAACAGGTCTGCACCGCCAAATCCAGCCGGCAAAGCACCGCCTACAATAGTCAGCGCAAGGGCTGCCGCTGCCGCACGTTTAATCATTTTTTTCATATAGATCACTCCTTTTTAAATAAAAGTATAAGGGATTTGGATATACTTATTGTAGCATACTATAAAAAAATACACAATACCCAAGTGAGTCATTTTTCAGCCAAATATTTTTGTGCATATACAACAAAGAGGACCGACATTTCGTCAGTCCTCTGATATAACATCTATTTGCCTGATGACAAGACAACAGCCTTTGCCCTTACTTGTTAAGCGCCTTCTTTACTGTGGCTGCAATGTTCTCTGCGGAAAGTCCGAATTCCTTCAGCAGGTCAACTGCGGGACCTGAGTGGCCGAATTCATCGTTTACACCTATCTTCACTACAGGCACAGGGCAGCACTCTGTTACTGCCTCTGCTACTGCTGAGCCCAGTCCGCCGATGATGCTGTGCTCCTCGGCTGTTACGATCAGTCCTGTCTCCTTTGCACACTTGCAGATGAGCTCCCTGTCAAGGGGCTTGATAGTGTGGATATTCACTACTCTTGCGGATATACCGTCATTCTCCAGTGACTTTGCAGCCTCCAGTGCTTCGTTTACCATAAGTCCGGTAGCTACGATAGTTACGTCATTTCCGTCCTTCATGGTAACTCCCTTGCCAAGCTCGAACTTGTAGGTGTCCTTATCGTTTATCACCGGTACTGCAAGACGTCCGAAACGCATATATACAGGGCCGTTGAAGTCCAGGGCAGCCTTTACGGCAGCTCTTGCCTCTACGTCGTCACAGGGGTTGATGATAGTCATGCCGGGGATAGTCCTCATAAGAGCGATGTCCTCGTTGCACTGGTGAGTTGCTCCGTCCTCTCCTACTGAGATTCCTGCGTGAGTTGCTCCTATCTTTACATTGAGGTGGGGATAGCCAATGGAGTTGCGGACTATCTCATAGGCTCTTCCTGCTGCAAACATTGCAAATGTGGACGCAAAGGGTATCTTTCCGCAGGCTGCAAGTCCTGCTGCAACACCCATCATGTTTGCCTCTGCAATGCCGCAGTCGAAGAAACGGTCCGGATATGCCTTCTTGAAAATACCGGTCTTTGTTGCAGCAGCAAGGTCTGCATCAAGGACTACAAGGTCCTTGTATTCCTCTGCAAGGTCTCTGAGTGCCTCGCCGTAGCTCTCTCTGGTAGCCTTTTTGATAACATCTGCCATTTTCTCAGTCCTCCAATTCCTTTAACTGTGCATTGAGCTCGGACATAGCCTGGTCGTACTGCTCCTTGTTGGGTGCTGTACCGTGCCAGCCTACCTGGTTCTCCATAAAGGATACGCCCTTGCCCTTAACGGACTTCTGGATTATAGCCACAGGCTTGTCTGTGACGCTTGACGCCTCATCAAATGCAGCCTCAATGCTGTCAAAGTCGTGAGCGTCCATTGTTATTACGTGCCAGCCGAAAGCTGCAAACTTGTCTGTGATAGGCTCAGGTGAGCAGACCTCTGTTACAGGGCCGTCTATCTGGAGGCCGTTGTTATCTACTACTGCCACGAGGTTGCCCAGCTTGTAATGAGCGGCGAACATTGCTGCCTCCCATACCTGGCCTTCCTCTATCTCGCCGTCACCGAGGATAGTGTATACATTATAGGACTTTCCGCTGATCTTTCCTGCAAGTGCCATTCCGCAGGCAGCAGAGATGCCCTGTCCCAGTGAACCGCTGGACATATCCACTCCGGGGATGTGAATGCAGGGATGTCCCTGTAAAAGTGCTCCGATGTGACGCAGTGACTTCAGCTCCTCCACAGAGAAGTAGCCCTTCTGTGCCAGCACTGAGTAAAGTGCAGGTGCTGTGTGTCCCTTTGAAAGGACGAGTCTGTCTCTGTCGGCATTGTCAGGGTCCTTCGGGTCAACGTTCATCTTGCTGTAGTAAAGGTATGTCAGAGTGTCGCTTATTGACAGCGAACCGCCGGGATGTCCGGACTTGGCGTTATAGGTTCCCTCGATAACGCCCATTCTCACCTTACAGGCGATCTTTTGCAGGTCTTTTTTCTTTGATGCGTCCATAATAACCTCCAGTATTATTATACGGCACAGGCCGTTTTTTAGCTTTTCTGAGCTCCGCAGCGGCTGATGATGTGCTCTATCAGCTCTGCAACAGCTCCTTCGTCATTGGTGTGCTCCAGTACCAGGTCTGCCTTTGACTTGACCGACTCCTCAGCATTGGCAGGGCAGGCTCCCAGGTCTGCTGCTGATATCATTTCTATGTCGTTGTCGAAGTCTCCCACAGCCACAAAGGTATACCCCTCATAGCCTGAAAGTTTCCGGTACTGTTCAAGGGCCGACCCCTTGCTGACTCCTGCCGGCAGCATCTCGTAGAACATCTCCGAGGACTTCACAAAATCCAGTCCAGAGCAGTCGATGTGCTTCACAAGGGTCTGTATGTAGTCCATATCCTCAGGAGACATGGAGAAAAGAACTTTAAGCCAGCCGCCCTCCTCTATCTCGCTGAGCTCCGCATAGTTTGGGACTATCCCGCAGAGCTTGGTATGGAGTATCTGATAATCGTTGTTCCGGAATACGTAGGTACCCTCGGTCCTGAGGACCTCACCGCCAAGTTCAGGCATGAGCTCCATTATCTTCATGGCCGTCTGTCTGGCATTTGCCGGCAAAGGGTGTGTGTACAGAGTCTCTCCGGAGCCGTAGTCGTGGATAGCGGCGCCGTTGTACATTATCACCGGGTCACGGAGCTCCAGCAGCTCAACGTACTGCTCAAAGGACTGGATGGTCCTGCCTGTTGCCACGGTGAAATGTCCGCCGAGCTCCTTGAATCGCCTTATGGCGCTGCGGTCGGTATCTGTGATATTCTTGGATGAATCAAGCAGAGTACCGTCCATATCACTCAGCAGGATGACTTTTGTTATATCTTCAAACAAGAGCTGACCTCCTACATCTTTTCCAGTTTTCGCAGTACTGCCTGAAAATACTCCGGCAGCTCGCTGTCAAATTCCATATACTCCCCTGTGGAGGGGTGGATGAATCCTATCTTCTTTGCGTGGAGACACTGGCCCTCAAGTCCCTTGAAGGGCTTGCCGTAGACGTCGTCACCCAGCACAGGGTGGCCGATATAGGCCAGGTGGACTCGTATCTGGTGAGTCCTTCCGGTCTCCAGCCTGAGCCTTACGTGGGCATAGCCTCCGTACTGCCTTATCACACTGTAATGTGTGACTGCGTTCCGGGATTTTTCCTGTGTCACGCACATTTTTTTCCGGTCGGTCTTGTGCCGGCCTATTGGTGCGTCAACTGTGCCCTCGGTCTCCTTGAACGCTCCCACAGCCACCGCTTCGTATTCACGGGTGAAACTGTGTGCCTTTATCTGCTCCGCAAGATGCAGGTGGGCGGAATCATTCTTCGCCACGATAAGCAGACCGCTGGTGTTCTTGTCGATGCGGTGGACTATCCCCGGCCGGATGACTCCGTTTATCCCGGAAAGACTGCCGCCGCAGTGGTGGAGCAGAGCATTCACCATAGTCCCGGACCAGTTTCCGTGAGCCGGATGCACCACCATACCCTTAGGCTTGTTCACCACAAGAAGGTCCCGGTCCTCGTAGATTATGTCCAGGGGGATGTCCTCCGGGACAGCATCCATTGGCTGAGGGTCCGGGATGAGGACAGTCACACTGTCTCCCGGTCTTAACTTGTAGTTCTTGCTTACTCCGCTGCCGTTCACCAGGACAGCTCCATCAGTCAGGAGTCCCTGTACAGCGGAACGGGTGAGCTGTGCAATATTGTCCGAAATATATTTATCTATCCTTCCCCCGGTGTCCTCCGGTGAAGGTGTCAGGCTGACCTGTTCACTCATTTTTCTCAGCCTCTTTTTCAGCCTTCTTTGCCTTTTCTATCTTCGGGTCAATGAATATGCCATAGACCAGCAGCATTATGAAGGCGAAGGTCACGCAGATGTCCGCAAAATTGAATATTGCAAATTTGAATATCTTGAACTCGAACATATCCACAACATATCCATAGCGCACACGGTCAATGAAGTTGCCAATGCCCCCTGCTATGAACAGAGCTATTGCCGCTGTCAGGAGCCTTGAACGCTTCCTCAGCAGGAAAAGCCCCACCATTCCGGCGATTATCACTATCAGCGTGAAGCCTATGAGGAACCACCGCTGTCCGGACATACTTCCGAAAATGGCTCCGTCGTTTTCAAGATAGGTCAGGTCAAAGACCTTGAAGTTGCCGAAATGTATGAACTCCATAGTCCCCTTCGGCTGTAATGTGTGTACTGCCCAGTACTTGATGAGCTGGTCAGCTCCTATCAGGACAGCAATAGATAAAACAAGCAGAGTCGCTCCCAAGGTCATTTTCCTTTCAATCAAACAATACGCCTGCCGCCTTTCAGACAGCAGGCAATATAGTTATAAATCAAACTTCAATAGCTATCGCACATCTCTCGCAGAGTGTGGGATGCTCGTGATTAGTGCCAACGTACTTGGAGTAGCACCAGCAGCGCTCGCACTTCTCACCGTCAGCCTTTGCGACCTCAAATGAAGTCTCAGCTCCGGACTTTTCAACTTCAACTCCGGAAACTATGAGTATCTCTGCAAGCTGGTCAGCCAGTGTAGCATATCTGTCATAGTCAGCATCGGAGCTCTTGATGATTATTTTTGCCTCAAGTGACTTACCGATGAGCTTTTCATTTCTTGCGTCCTCAAGAACCTTGTTGGCAGCAAGTCTTGTATCGTAGATGAAGCTCCACTTGTCGGTGAAATCAGCACTGAACTCGATACCGGACTTCTCAGGCATCTGGTTGAGGAATACGCTCTCTGTGTCGTCGCCGGAGGTGTGAGGCATGAACTGCCATATCTCCTCGGCTGTGAATGAAATGATAGGAGCTGCAAGTCTTGCAACTGCGCTGAGTATACGGTACATTGCAGTCTGTGCAGAGCGTCTCAGCTCGGACTTCTCCTTCTCACAGTAGAGTCTGTCCTTGATGATGTCAAGGTAGAAGTTGGACATATCTATTACGCAGAAATTGTGTATTGCGTGGAATGCTATATGGAAATCGAAAGCCTCGTAGCCTTCCTTTACCTTGTCGATAAGGTTATCCAGCTTCATGAGTGCCCACTTGTCGAGTTCTGTGAGCTTGTCGTCAGAAACGGAGTCCTTGTCGGGGTCAAAGCCATCGCCGTTGCCCAGGTTTCCGAGGATGAACCTTGCAGTGTTTCTTATCTTCTTGTAAGCGTCGGAAAGCTGGCTGAGGATAGGCTTGGATATACGTATATCGCTGTGGTAATCGGAGGATGCTACCCACAGACGAAGGATGTCAGCGCCGTACTGGTCTGTTATCTCACTGGGGTCAATACCGTTTCCGAGGGACTTGTGCATTGTCTTGCCCTCGCCGTCAACTACCCAGCCGTGTGTGCATACAGCCTTGTAGGGGGAGCTGCCCTTGAATACTACAGATGTGAGCAGTGAGGACTGGAACCATCCTCTGTACTGGTCAGCGCCTTCAAGGTAAAGGTCAGCAGGCCATGAGAGGCTTGGGAAGTCGTCACCCTCCATAACTGAGGTATGTGAAACGCCGCTGTCGAACCAAACGTCCATGATGTCGTACTCCTTGGTGAATTCACCGCAGCCGCAGTCGCACTTTACGCTTGAAGGGATGAATTCGGAGGCTTCCTTTGTCCACCATGCGTCTGAGCCTTCCTTGCGGAAGAGGTCAGCGATAGCCTTTATCGTAACGTCATTGTAGATAGGCTTTCCGCAGTCCTTACAATAGATAACAGGTATCGGAACGCCCCATGTTCTCTGACGGGAGATACACCAGTCGCTTCTGTCACGGACCATTCCCTTGATGCGGTCCTCGCCCCACTCAGGTATCCACTTAACGCTTTCAATAGCCTTGATAGCCTCGTCCTTGAATCCGTTCACGGAGCAGAACCACTGCTCTGTAGCACGGTAGATTATGGGGCTGTTACATCTCCAGCAGTGAGGATACTGGTGGACTATCTTCTGAGTTGCCAGCATTGCGCCCAGTTCTGTGAGCTTGGCAGCGATAGCCTTGTTTGCCTCATCTGTGTCCATTCCCTCGAACTCGCCGGCCTCGGCAGTCTGTCTGCCCTTGGCATCAACGCATACGATTATTCCGATGTCATCGTAGTTCTTGCAGACCTCAAAGTCCTCAACACCGTAGCCGGGAGCGGTATGAACGCATCCGGTACCGGATTCAAGAGTAACGTGGTCGCCTACGATTATCGGTGAGGGACGGTCATAGAGGGGATGCTTAGTCTTCATGCCCTCCAGCTCGGCACCTGTGAAGATGTGCTCGGTGGTATACTCAGTAATGCCGGCAGTCTCCATAGTTGTCTTTACGAGCTCCTCGGCCATTACGTAGTACTCATCGCCTACATGAACGAGTGTATAGTTATACTCCGGACCGAGGCATATAGCCAGGTTGCCGGGGATAGTCCAGGTAGTAGTTGTCCAGATAACGAAATATATCGGTAACATTGAACTTTACATAGATTGAATAGCAGGGATCATTTGAATACTCTATCTCAGCCTCTGCAAGAGCTGTATTACAGTCAGGGCACCAGTAAACAGGCTTGAGGCCCTTGTACATATAGCCCTTCTTTGCCATTTCACCGAACACCTCTACCTGTCTTGCCTCATATGCAGGACGGAGTGTGAGGTAGGGATAGTCATAGTCGCCCAGTGAACCAAGTCTCTTGAAGCCCTTCATCTGGTTTGCGACCTGAGTCATGGCATATTCACGGCAGTGCTTTCTGAGCTCTGTAGGCGGGATAGCGCCGTCCTTGATGCCGATAGCCTTCATAGCTTTAAGCTCGATAGGAAGTCCATGAGTGTCCCAGCCCGGAACGTACGGAGCACAGAATCCGGTCATGTTCTTATACTTGACAATGAAATCCTTGAGAGACTTGTTGAGTGCATGACCAAGGTGGATCTCGCCGTTTGCATAGGGAGGTCCGTCGTGGAGAACGTAGGGAGTCTTTCCCTTATTCTTTTCTATCATCTTGTAGTAGAGTCTTTCGCTCTCCCACTTTTCAAGAGTTTCAGGTTCTCTCTTAGGAAGATTTCCCCTCATCGGAAAGTCAGTTTTCGGTAAATTTAAGGTATTGTTATAATCCTGTGCCATTTTCAAATGAATCCCTCTTCAAAAGACGGAGGGACCCTCCTTTCAAAGATTTACTGACGGGAACCTCTAAAAACCCCTTCCGGAAACGTTAGGCTCTGCACAGCATCCGCCGCACCTCTGCTCACACTTCCCGAAATGGTTTTTTAAAGATTCCCTTATCAAAGTCCGCAGCGGCCTTCTCTGCGGTATACCGCCTTATTCCAGCTCTGCTGTAACGGCTGCTGCTATCTCCTCGGCAGTCTGGGGCTCTGCGCCTGATGCCTCTTCAAAAGTTTCAGGCATAGAGGAAATGAGCTCCAGGTGGCTCTTGTACATATCGAACAGGCTCTTCTTGAAGTCTGCGACCTGCTGCTGAGCCTCGATAAGAGCTTCCTTCTCCTTTGCTATCTCTGCACGGTTTTTCTCCATAGCTTCCTCATGCTGACGGACAGCCTCGTCCTCAAGCTCTGCTGCCTTTGCCTGAGCCGCTGCGATTATCTGCTCTGCCTTCTCATTTGCATCGTTGATGACCTGGTGGCCCTGCTTCTGAGCTCCGAGAAGTGCGTCCTTGAGGGCATCCTCGTCACGCATATACTCCCTTACCTTGTCAGCAAGGACCTGTATCTTGCCGTTAGCCTCCTGACGCTCTCTCTCCATTTCATCGAGCTCAGCTTCGAGCTGTGAGAGAAATTCGTCTATCTCTTCCTGCTTGTAGCCGAATGCGGCTTTTTCAAATCTCTTATTTCTTACGTCTTTTGAAGTTATCATTTTCATTCACCTCTAAATATATTTACGAAGTTTAATGTGTATCCGGCCCTTTTTGGTGGAGCCTTCTGTACCTGCAAGGATAAATCTTCCGCTGCCCCTTATAGAGAGCACGTCGCCCTCGTGGAGCTCTGCTGACACGGAGGTCACGGTAAAGTGGTTGATGTCCACTCTCTCGGACCTGATGAGCTTTGCAGCATTCTCACGGCTCAGCTTTGCGGCAAGTCCCACAATGCAGTCCAGTCTCATGGACGCAACGGTACCGTTCATCTCCTGGAATTCCTGCTTCACCTCAAGGCTGAATGGTCGGTCGTCAAAGACCTTTACTCCCACCTTGCCTATCTTTGAAAGGGAACCGGTGATGAGTTTTGCTGCCACATCTGTAACGAATATCTGAGCCATGCCCTCTCCGGTGACTATATCCCCCACTGTCTCCCTTTTCAGACGGAGCCCCATGAGAGTGCCCAGAAAGTCCCTGTGTGTGAGCCTGTCCTCCTTACGGTAGGTGAAGGTCAGGCATTGCATAGGGAAGCTCTCCATGACATAGTCCTCACAGAAATCGGGATAGACTGTCAGCATCCTGCGTCTCGCCTCCGGGAAACCTCCCCAGAGAGCAGTGCAGAGCCCTCCGGTATTCCTGCGGCACCACTGCTCTGCAGCAGCGCACTGCCTTTCATCGAGGAAGGCGGAATACTGCGGACAGGAGTCTCTTTCGCACCGGCTGACCATATCACTCAGTCTTGCAGCGAAGAGCTTATCCTCAGGGTCGTTCATCAGATGAATACGCCGTTGTTCTCAAGCTCGCCAACAAGGTCCTCACCGATAAAGCCTACGTTGTAGGGGGTGATGATGTATGTGAGGTTAGCTACAGGCTTGAGGCTTCCGCCGTTTGCATAGGCAACGCCTACCAGGAAGTCGATTATCCTTCTCTTGTTCTCAGGGGATGCAGTCTCAAGGTTGAGCACAACGGTCTTCTTAGCGATAAGGTGGTCAGCTATCTGCTTAGCATCTGTGAAAGCAGAGGGCTTTACCAGTACTACCTGGAGCTGTGCTGTAGTCTGGATGTTCACTACCTTGTTTCTTCTTGCAGCACCAACACTGCTCTCTCCGCCCATTGCAGGCTCATCAGATTCAGCAGGCTGGTAGCTTGACCTCTCAGAAGCTGCGCTGTGACGTGCAGCAGGTACGTCAGAGGGGTCGAAATCGTCATCCTCAGGAGCGAAGAAGAACTCCTTGATGTTCTCGAACAGTTTCATTTTTTACTCCATTTCTCCGCATTGGCTGTATTTTTTTTTATTTCTGTACACGGGATAAATGCGGGATAAACCGTGCTGTTCAGCATTCCGCTGTGATGGTTATTTGCTGTAGTCTCTTGCGCCGAAGAGTCCGGTGCCTATCCTTACTAAGGTGGAGCCGTATCTGACTGCGTCGGCATAGTCGTGGGTCATTCCCATTGAAAGGGTATCGAAGCCATACTTTTCAGCATATCTGCTGTAGAGCTCCTGCATCCTTCCCAGGAAAATGTCTGAATCCGCCGGAGGAGGAATGGTCATGAGGCCTCTCACCCTGATGTTCTCCATTGCGGACATCTGCTCAAGCAGAGGTGCAAGTCCTTCAGGAGAAACTCCGCTCTTGGACTCCTCTCCGCCGATATTCACCTCGCAGAGGACATCCATGATACGGCCGTTCTTTCCGGCGAGCCTGTCCGTTTCCGATGCCAGTTTAAGGCTGTCCACGGACTGTATCATCGTAACTGTATTTATGATATATTTTATCTTATTGGTCTGTAAATGGCCTATAAACTGCACTTCTGCGCTTTTGTCGTAGAGCTCTGCCTTGGAGAGGTACTCCTGCACCCTGTTCTCACCCAGCAGGCTGATGCCAAGTTCTACCGCATGATTGACTGCCTCCGGGGGAACTGTAGCCATTATCCGCACCTCGTCGTCAGGACTGCGGTACTTTGCCGCTGCCTCAGCGATATTTCCCCTTATAACACGGAGATTCTCGTCAATATAGCTGAATCCGTTTTCCAACTCAATCATCACCTTCCAGCAAAATATCGTCATACAGGGCCAGATAGCTGCTGTCCTCTTCGTGGATAGCTGACAGGACGTAGTCACTGCCCTCGTAGATAACTTCTATCTTCTTGAACTCTATCTGCTCGCCCTCACGGATATAAACACCCTTGCTGCTGACCTCCTCGGTCTCTTCACCGGTACTTTCCTCGCCGGTGCCTGTGACCGTTTCCTTGTCGGTGACAAAGCGTATAGCCTCACGGGGGACTTTCAATCCACGGTACTCGCCTCTTATGAGCTCGATAGTCTCTGTGCGGTGCTGTACCAGGTCATAGCTGAACTGGCTGCATGAAAGGATTATGATGCTCCTGGAGGGGTCGCCCTCGTCCCGGATGTCATATATCTCAGCATCGAAGGTCTCGGCTGATGATGCAAGTCTTATCTGGACATCTGCTCCGACCTTGTACTCCTTGCGGCTGTTGTCGATAACACCTGCAAGGTACCAGCAGTAGCCGTCCACCAGCTTGCCGACCACGTTGCCTCCGGCCTCACGGCTGTCAGTTACCTCGTCTATATCAGCAATAGTGAGCTTGTCCAGAGTCTTGCTGCTGAGCCGGCTCTCGTAGCCGTCGCAGTAGCTTACGAAATACGCAGAGGAATCTGATGGGATAGTTTTCAGCGGCTTGCTCTCCTGGCCTTTCAGCTCGGTGAGCCTTGCATTGAGGTCCGCTATCTGGGGCTCGAAGTTTTCCACCTCACTGGTTATCATCTGATAGGTACTGAGCTGTATCAGCATGGTCTCAGCGGCCGCACTGACTCCCTCATAGTTACCGGTGTCACGGCTCAGCACCAGATTCCGGTAGTCCTCCTTGATATTCTCAGCAAGGGCTGCCGGCTGGACTGACTCCTGTGTACCGGGGTTCTGTATCTTTTTCAGTATCTCCAGTTCCTTGGTGAGCTTTTCTATCTCACGTCTCACCCCTATCTGGTCCTCGGAGGCATACACCTCAGCAATGACCGTACCCTTACCCAGCTTTCCGCCGTCGGACACGTTATAGCTGATTACTCCCGTGCCATCGTATGTGACCGGAGTCTCGTCCCTGATGAATACTCCCTTGAATTCCACTGAAGCCGTAGCCTCTGCGATAAGAGCGCTTTCGGTATCACTTTCCCTGTTGCGGAAGTTGTAAACGATGCTGATGAATATCACAAGGAAGAGCACCAGTACCGTATTACGCAGTATCTTGACCATAAGACTGCCTTCCGATTTAGTAAAGCGCATTCAGGTCACCTTATTCGCTTTTCTCGGATGCGTCCAGGATAGAAACAGGTCTTGCGGGTATTATTGTAGAAATAGCGTGTTTATAAACAAGCTGCTGCTTGCCGTCGCAGTCAAAGATAGCGACATAGCTGTCAAAGCCTCTCACCATACCTTTGAACTGGAATCCGTTGGTAAGGATTATGGTCACCATTATTCTGTCTTTTCTGCACTGATTCAGGAATACGTCCTGAAGATTGATCGTCTTGTTCATACACATTCTCCTATCTGATTTACTTATGTCAGTCATTCCCGCACTTATGCGGAAATACACACAATATATTATATCATATCTTCCAGTAATTTGCTATACATTTTTTAGATTTTTCTAAAATTTCATTCATTTTATCAAATTCGCCCAAAATAATCCACTGAATACGTTGATTTTTCCTAAACCATGTCAATTGTCTCTTGGCATAGTGCCTGGTCTCCTGCTTTATCAGGCTCACACAGTCCTCCAGGGACTTGGTCCCCTCGAAGTACGGGATGAGCTCCTTGTAGCCTATGGCATTGGCTGCTGTAGCCATTCCGCTGTGCTCCCAGAGTTCCCTGGCCTCCTGGACAAGGCCCGCCTTGAGCATAAGGTCCACACGGCGGTCGATCCTGCTGTAGAGGACGCTCCTGTCCTCGTAGTTCAGGCCCAGTATCAGCGAGTCATAGGGACTTTCCTCCTGCCGGCTCTCTGCTTTAAGTTCACTGAACCGCCTTCCCGTTACATAACAGACCTCCAATGCACGTATAACACGAATGATATTGTTGGGATGTATGGACGCTGCGGCTGTGGGGTCTATGGCAGATAGCCTGTCATGGAGGGCCTGTGGACCTTCCTTTTCCACATAGCTCCGCAGCTCCTCACGGTAGGCCTCGTCACTGCCTCCCTCAGAAAACCTTACATTGTCAAGGAGAGTGTCCACGTAGAGTCCTGTTCCTCCCACGATAATAGGGAGGTTCCCCCTGCTGCGGACCTCCTCTATCTTCTCCTTGGCCAGTTTCACGTAGTCTGCCGCACTGAATGTGCCGCCCATATCCATGAATCCGATAAGGTGGTGAGGTATACCCTGCATCTCCTCCTCCGAAGGTTTTGCGGAGGCTATGTCCATTCCCTTGTATATCTGCATGGAATCGGCGGATATGACCTCTCCGTCAAGCAGCTTTGCAAGCTCTATCCCAAGACCGGTCTTTCCGGATGCGGTAGGTCCGACTACCGCAAGGACCTTAGGCTTGGCCGTCGTCTTTATCATCTTTTCTCTCCTCTTGTTCCTCACGGAGCTTTTTGAGCTGCCGGTGTGAGGCATATAATGCTATCCCCACACAGAGCAGCGTGCCGATGACCATTATGGCTGAGAACAGTATCACCATGGCAGTGGTGCTCTCCAGTATCCCGGAGCTATGCTCCAGAGCGGCGCTATACAGCCTCTCCCCGTTCATCATCCTCTTTTTCCTCCTCTTTTTCCTCATTCTCACCGGAAACCTCCATGGTTATCTTCACCGGTTCTGAGGAAAATGCCTTCTCAAACACTGTGGTTATGGTCTTTGCACATATGGATGCCGCAAGTACTCCGGGGATAAAGGCTATGGCAAAGACAAAAAACGCCCTCAGGTACCTGTTTCTGCTGCGGACGATATGGGGCTTCCACAGAAAAACTGCCATTACTGCCGCAAAAGCAACTGCAAAGCTGACCGCTCCGAATTTGACCTTGTCGCTGAGATGTATATTCATTATGTCCTCCTCCCCCGGACGGGTCTCAGGTCCGTCCGAACTGGTGCTCGATATTTGATCTTGTCATTGTGAACATCACCGGACGTCCGTGGGGACAGTGCCGGATGCGTTCGTCTGTGTATACCTGCTCTGCCAGCGCCTGGAGCTCCTCCATGCTGTTCTTGTCGTTGCCTCTTATAGCGGACTTGCAGGCTACGGTGTGAAGTATATCGTCAAGGGCATGGGACTGGGGATTCTGACTGTAGAGCCGGAGATTATCGGCTATCTCACAGATTATCTCCTCCATGTCCAGCTCCATTATGAACGTTGGTACCGCTGTTGCCACGGCATAGGGCCTGTCGCTGAGGTCAAAGGTGAATCCCATGTCTGCAAGAAGCTCTGTATTCGCCTCAAGTGCGCTGAATTCGTCTGATGTTAACAGCACCCTGACCCCGTTTATGAGCATCTGGCTGTACTGCCGGCAATTGCGGCTCTTCAGTTTCTCGAAGATTATCCTCTCGTGGGCAGCGTGTTTGTCTATCATCACCATGGTCTTTTCGCCTATCTCGGCTATGATGTATACCCCGAAGGCCTCGCCTATCACCTTTATCGGCGGTTTTTCAGTCCAAACGGAACCTCCCGGCTGCTGCGGCTGTACAGGTCTTTCCTCCGGGAGCTTCTGCTGTGCGAAGGAGCTGCTGTTGATATAGGTGAATCCCTCAACAGGCTCCGGCTCCGTCTTGGGAGGCTCAGGGACAGGCTCCGGCACGGAAGCCTTCTCCGGTACGCTCTGCACTACAGGCTCCGCCGGTCTGTCAAAGGCTCTTGAAGGTGCAATATTCACTGTGGGGAGCTCCTCCTCAGGCTCCGGGGCAGGCCTTTCAGGTGCACAGGTCACAGGCTCCGGCACTGATATTTCTGGTGCAGGAGCCTCATTTACAGGGGCAGGCTGCTCCTTTGCGCAGAGGGCCTCCTCGGCCTTGGCTATCTCAGATACGGGAGTGAACATGAACTCCTGCTGTTTCAGCTCCTCCGGCTCCGGCTGAACGTCTCGCAAGTCAGGACGCTGCTTTAGCTGGAACTCATAAATGAGTCCGTCCTTCATGAGTGCATTCTTTATCCCATAGTAAACTGCGTCTGATACCGACTTCTCGTCTGTGAACCTGACCTCAGCCTTTGTGGGATGGATGTTGACGTCCATTGCCGCAGGTGAGAGCTCCAGCATCATCACGCAGGCCGGGAACTTTCCGGTCATTATCATGTTGGTATAGGCATTCTCCAGAGCAGCAGAGCAGAGCTTGCTGCGGACATACCTTCCGTTGACGAAGAAATTCTGGAAGGAGCGGTTGTTCTTGGAGTAAAGGGGCTTTACTGTGAATCCGCTGACCTTTACGCCGTTGTACTCGTAGTCCACCGGGATCAGGTCCCTGGCGAAGTCTCTGCCGTAGACTGCATAGACTGCTGAAAACAGCTCGCCATCACCGCTGGAATTGAACTCCACCCTGTTGTCACGGATGAACTTGAAGGCTATGTCCGGGTGGGACATAGTTATCTTCTGGAGGATATTGCTCACAGCATTTGCCTCTGTTACGTCCTTTTTCATGAACTTCTGTCTTGCCGGGACGTTGTAGAACAGGTCACGTATCATTATGCTGGTGCCGTCGGGACAGCCGCTCTTCTCGTGGACTGTCTCCACGCTGCCCTCTATTCCGTAGATAGTGCCGTACATCTCGTCCTTCTGCTTGGTCATGACCTCTACCCTTGAAACTGCGGCAACAGATGCAAGAGCCTCACCTCTGAATCCGAGAGTCAGGATATTGTCAAGGTCCTCCTTGATGTTTATTTTGCTCGTGGCATGGCGCAGGAAGGCCTTTGGTACGTCCTCATATGACATTCCGCAGCCGTCGTCGGTAACTCTCATGAAGGTAGTACCGCCGTTTTTCAGCTCAACTGTTATGTGCTTTGCTCCTGAGTCTATGGAGTTCTCCACAAGCTCCTTTATGACCGAAGAGGGTCTTTCTATTACTTCTCCGGCAGCTATAAGCTCCGAGACCTCTTTGCTGAGTAGATTTATCGCTGGCATATGCCCTCCCTTGCTGATGTGCGTGATAGTAATCGAAAAATGGCAGGATAACGAATGGCGCTCCGTTTTTATATCCCAAGTATGGTGAACATCCCGTGTTCAGTGAATGCTGACTGTACCCAGGCATCAGCCTCCTTTACTGCCTCCGCAGCATTGAGCTTTGCGTTCTCCTTTATTTTCTCCCAGTCCTCAGGATAGACCTCTGTTGAATCGTAGGGGGAATAGTCCGGGAGAACGTGCCTGAGCAGATGTCTCAGTCCGCTGTCCTTGAAAATATCGTCGTATATATAGATAGAATCATCGTTCCAGAACCTGTCGTCCCACTGTCCGGGGAAGAACTCGTGGCAGTCAGTGCCGTGGAGCTCATCCTTTGTACAAAAATATCTCATCTGTCCTTGTCTCCCTTTTTCATTCTTCCATAAGTCCCAGCTCGTACTTCTTACGCAGTATCCGCCTTACGCTTTCATCTATGCGTTCCTCGGTTATCCTGCCGGACTCCACCGCATCGCAGACTGACCATACCGCCGAGGGAAGGTCTGCCGGCATGAGGATAAGGTCTATGCCTGCCTCAACGGACATAACTGCCGCTCCGCCGGAGCCGTAGACTCCACTTATGGTATTCATCTGCTGTGCATCGGTGACTGCCAGTCCCTCAAAGCCAAGCTCGTTCCTGAGAAGGCCTGTGACTGCGCTGTACGAAAGGTCTGCCGGGAGCTCGTCGCCTATGCCTGAGACTATCTGATGTCCCACCATCACGAAGTCTGCTCCTGCCTCGATGCCGCCCCTGAAAGGGATGAGCTCTGCGGCTCTCAGCTCGTCGAGAGTACGGTATATGTGGACATAGTTGTCATAGTGGGTATTTCCCCCTG
This sequence comes from Ruminococcus flavefaciens, assembly GCA_902762855.1. Classification (GTDB taxonomy): domain Bacteria; phylum Bacillota; class Clostridia; order Oscillospirales; family Ruminococcaceae; genus Ruminococcus; species Ruminococcus flavefaciens_V. The sequence goes on along the minus strand of CACWPR010000026.1, from coordinate 10,577 downwards.
CGGAGCCAAGTCCGGGGAAATGTTTCAGTGTGGCGCAGACCCCCTGGTCCTGTATCCCCATTACCACGTTGGACACCATGTCAGAGACGATATAGGGGTCAGAGCTGAATATCCTGCTTCCAAGCTCATTGGCAGGGTTTAAGTTGACATCCGCAACAGGTGCGAAGTCCACATTGAATCCCAGGGACGCAAGGTCTCTGCCAAGGGTAGTTCCCACTCCGTAGGCTGTCTCGCTGTCGTTGAGGGAACCGTAATATTCCATGTTGTAAAGGGCAGTAGTCCCCAACTTCTGTGCTGCACGGGCAACTGTTCCGCCCTCCTCATCAACGGCAGTGAAGAGACCCAGGCCGTTTTTCTCCATTGAGTAGGTCTGGCAGTCCGCAAGGAGACCTGTAGTCTGGTCCCAGTAGGAGAGGTTCTGGGCAAAGAATATTATCCCTCCCACATTATATGTTGACAGTGCCTGTTCCATTGCCTGGTCAGCGTATGTCACGCAGCCGTATCCTGTGAGCTGCTCCGGGGTGACTATGAACATCTGGCACACCTTGTCCTGCAGGGACAGCTCCGAGAGCTTCTGCTCTACCGGGTCATCGGACTGCTCCTCCTCTTCGGGAGCCGTAGTCTCCTCTGTGACCTCCTCAGCCTCAGTTGTCTCCGGCTGTACTTCCCCGGAGTTCTCCTCCTGAGCCGGCTCGGACACTTCCTCTGTGGTCTGCTCTGTGGGCTCTGAGGTATCCTCGCTCTCCACGGAAGGTGATGTTACGGTGACTTCCTTCGCACCTGCACTTACGTCAGCGGTAGAGACCTTGCTGCCGCAGCCGGTGACAAGTGCCCCCAGGCACAGTGCCGCAAGTATATTCCCTTTCAATGATATGGACATATTATCCGCTCCTGATTCAGCTCATGACGCTGAGCATATCCTTCAGCAGTTCCCTGCACTCTGCGTCTGTGAGCTCGTTTATATTGGTCTTTTCCAGCATTTCCAGTGCTCTTTCACGGTTTACTGCTCCGAAACTTATCTGGCCGCTGGTCTCATCCTGTAAGGTCTGAGGAGCTGCCGCTCCTGCTGTGCTGTGAGCCTTTTCCATTTCTTCAAGCAGCTCCCTTGCCCTGCTGACTACCTTTGCAGGAAGTCCTGCCAGCTTTGCAACGTCAACTCCATAGCTATCGTCAACTCCGCCTCGTACTATCTTCCTGAGGAATCTTATGGTGCCGCCATGCTTGTTTACTGCTATGCTGTAATTCCGCACTCCTTCAAGCTCGTTTTCCAGTCCTATAAGCTCGTGGTAGTGGGTGGCGAAGAGGGTCTTGCAGCCCAGCTTGCGGGAATTGCAGATAAATTCCGCTACTGCCCTTGCTATGCTGACACCGTCAAAGGTTGATGTTCCACGGCCGACCTCGTCAAGGATGACAAGGCTGTCGGGAGTAGCATTTTTCAGTATGTCCGACACCTCGCTCATCTCAACCATGAACGTGGACTGTCCGGCTGTCAGGTCGTCGGAGGCGCCTACTCTGGTGAATATCTTGTCCACTACGGATATCCTTGCGGAGTCCGCAGGTACAAAGCATCCCATCTGTGCCATGAGGACTATCAGGGCAGTCTGGCGCATATATGTGGACTTACCGGACATATTCGGGCCTGTGATTATGGACATACGGTTGTCCTTCTTGTCGATGTAGAGGTCATTAGGCACGAATATCTCGTCCTGGAGCATGAGCTCGACTACAGGGTGACGTCCGGCCTTTATGTCTATGGCTCCGTCAAGGGTGATGTCCGGCTTGACATAGAGGTTTCTCAGTGAGACCTCTGCAAAGGAACAGAGAACGTCCACTGCGGCAACTGCTGAGGCTGTAGTCTGTACCGACTCCAGCTTAGTGGCCAGGAAGTCCCGTACCTCAGCGAATATATCCGCCTCCAGGGAGAGTGCCTTGTCCTTTGCACCAAGAATGGCATTCTCTGCGTTTTTCAGCTCCTCGGTGATGAAACGCTCTGCGTTGGCAAGAGTCTGCTTTCGTATCCAGCCCTCCGGGATAAGGTCGTAGTAGGACCTGGTTACCTCCAGGTAATAGCCAAATACCCGGTTGAAGCCTATTTTCAGGTTCTTGATGCCGGTAGCCTCTTTCTCACGCTGCTCTATCTCATCTATTATGCTCCGTCCGTTGTTCATTATGTGGCGGAGGCTGTCAAGCTCCTCGTTGAATCCGTCCTTGATAACTCCGCCGTCCTTTACGGAAATGGGAGGTTCGTCCATTATGGCATTCTCGACTAACCGGACTATCTCGTCAAGGGTAGAGATTTCGCTGTTATACCGTGAAAGCAGCTTGGACTCGGAGAGCTTTTCCAGTTCCTCTTTAAGTGCCGGGAGCTGCATCGCTGTTGCGGAAAGTGATTTCAGGTCACGGGGATTCGCACTCTTGTACATGACCTTGGTCATGAGCCTTTCAAGGTCATAGACCCTATCCAGTCTTTCACCGATGTCCCCCAGGACCACGCTCTTCCTGGTCAGGGCCTCAACTGCGTCAAGTCTCTCGATTATCCTTGCAGGACTTTTGAGGGGCTGCTCTATCCAGTTTTTCAGCAGTCTGCGTCCCATTGACGTCCTTGTGGAGTCAAGCACCCACAGAAGGGAGCCTTTTTTCTCCTTGCTCCGGAGAGTCTCTGTGAGCTCCAGATTTCTCCTTGCATTCAGGTCAAGTCCCATATAGGCCTCGCCGTTCAGTATCTCTATCGAGGTAAAGCGTGAAACTGAGGTCTTCTGTGTATCTGCGATATAGTCGAAAAGTCCGCATACCGCTGCACAGTCCGGGCCGTCCTCGCTGATGCCCAGTTCAGCCATCGACTTCGCCCCGAAAACTGCGGCAGTCTCTGTCCTCTTCAGTGAAGGTGAAAAGCAGTCTGAGTCCCTGAGAGTAACGGCACATTTAAGTCTCAGCTTGATGAAGTCCGCTGTATTTTTCAGAGAGAGAAAGCTCTCCGGGAAGATGACCTCGGCAGGCCTGCATCTGGAAAGCTCATTTATCACTCCAGCCTCCATGTCCTTTCCCTCAAAGGTACACAGTGCAGCCTCGCCGGTGGAAATGTCCGCAGAGGCTACTCCGCAGGCTCCTGCTGCTTCGTCGAAGAAAATGCTGCATATGTAGTTATTGCTGCCGTCGTCGAGCATACTGCTCTCGGTGAGAGTACCGGGAGTGACTACCCTGATAACGTCCCTGACTACTATGCCCTTGGTCTCCGCCGGGTCGGTGAGCTGCTCGCAGACTGCCACCTTGTAGCCAATGTCTATGAGCCGCTTGATGTACATATCCGCCGCATGATAGGGCACTCCGCACATAGGCGCACGTTCTTCAAGTCCGCAGTCCCTGCCGGTGAGAGTCAGCTCCAGCGCCTTTGACACTGTAACTGCGTCGTCGAAGAACATCTCGTAGAAGTCTCCCAGACGAAAGAACAGGATACAGTCCTTGTACTTGTCCTTGACTTCAAAATATTGCTGCATCATGGGAGAGATCTTACTTCTGTCGATTTCCATGTACGTGATACTCCTTTCATGGATAGAGGTTAGAGATTGAAAATAGTAGTTACTTTAGACACCGCACTCAAAAGCACCGCCCTTACACCGCCCCCGTAAGCGAAAGCAGAATAGGCCTTGCGTACAAAGTGAGCGAGTTCACGAGCGCCAACGTGGCCGGGTGCAGCGTCACGCTGCCTTAATGACAGCCGCCGCAGGTGGAACAGCTTCCGGTGCAGCCTGTGGAGGGCTGGCAGGTATCCGGGTCCTCGCCGTTCGCACACATGGTTATTATCTGGTTCATGCTTGTTACAAGGTCCTCAAGCGCCTTCTGTGCACCCTGGAATACTATCATGTTCTTGTTGCTCATTACCTTCTGATATGTGGTCTTGATGTCCTCGTCAAGCTGCTTGATAAGGTCAGTGTCCTTGTCCTCTGCGCTCATTGCCTTGGTCAGCTCATTACGGAGCTCGCTGAAACGCTCAACATCATCGTTGAGCTCCTTGTCCTCGTCATTTACCTGCTTTGCAAGATTGTATGCAATGTATCTGTCATCGTTTTGGAGTGCCCTTCCGAGCTCTCTTGTCATTTTGATTATATCCATTTTTTCTTTCTCCTTATCAGTAAATATTATCCTCAGTGATGTTCAAATAAGGCAGTTCTACGGGCTTTGCGCCTGCCATAAAGTCACTGTGCCACTTCTCATACTCAGTTACATCCATCGGGTCAACGTTGGAATCTGAGTAGTCCGCATTGATATAGTACACTATGCCGGTGCCGCTGGTGTCTGCCTCAGCCGGGAAACCGTCCGGATATACTTCCTTGTCCCATGCGTCGATGTACTTATAGAACTTGTACTCAGCATCTTCACTGTCATAGGTGTAGATAGTGTAGGGCCAGAAACGTCCTGCAAGGCCCTGATTGTGCATGACTCCGGCCTCGATGACTCCGTTGTCGTAATAGGTCAGATCCGGACTTGATATCAGCTTCACCAGAACGTCGCCCTCGGATGTCTCGCCGTAGATGACTGTTACCATTTCAGCCATGGATGTGGATGTCACATTTATTATTAGCTCGTCACTGCCGTCCTTGTCAACGTCATATACTGCAAAGGTGTTGTCTGACATATACTCCGAACCGGTTATCTCAATACCTGTATGCTCAAGTATGCAGGAATTGTAGAACTTTTCAAGTATATTCCGGTAGTTCTCGGAAAGAGGTGATGGGTCCGGTACAGTCTCGCTGTACATTGTGGGAGCCTTGTATTGACCCTTGGCAAGAGCCTCGATGTTCTCCGTGGTCAGCTCATTGTCAGTGCCAAGTACACAGAAGTCATACTCATTATGTGAGCCTGTTGCTTCGATATACTTCTCCATTGTTACCTTCTGACCGTTTATGATATACTCCGGCTCTTCTCCGCTTTCCGGGTCTATGGCTCCGGAGTCGTCGCTGTAGCTGAGAGTCGATATGAAGTCATCGCCGTTGAGGGTCATGAAGGTACCGCTGAGATAGCCCATTCCCATGTTGGAGCTGAGCAGCTCATTGGTATCCGGATAGTAGCTCACATTTCCGTAGCTGCCGAAATATCCGAGATGTCTCAGGCCACCGTTATAGGTGAGTATGTCAACTCCGGAGACATGGTACATTCCCTCTGAGCGGAAAAGCTCCGGCACTCCGTCTCCGTTTATGTCAAGGACAGAGAACCCTGCGCCGTCCTCTTCGTTCACAGTCTGAAGAACATCTGTGAGGTATGCGCTGTAGGCGCTCTTCCAGTCCATTTCTTCTCCCAGGACCGCTGCTATGAGTTCATCAGTAATTCTGAAATCTCCCCCGAGATTCGTGTACAGGCCGCTTTCATACTGTCTGATAGCCGCATTAAACTCATCCTCAGTGACCTCTTTTCCGTCACAGAGCAGCTTGTCATCGTCTGAATCACTGAATATACGCTCAAATCTGCTCTCAGGGACAAGCTCGTTATTCTTCATACAGCAGAACTCTGTCCAGGCACAGCGCTTCTCCTGGTCATAGCCGTCAACTCTGATAACACCTGTTTCTGCTATGAGCATAGGAGACTCTGTGGTGTACTCTGCTATTTTCACTGTCTCTCCGCTGGAAACAGTGTATATCCTTGTAAAAGCACTGTCGCCGGTGCCGCCGGAAATGCTGAGCTCCGGCACGCCGTCACTGTCTAAATCATATATTCCGAACAACCCGTACTCTCCGGCCTCGCTGCGTGACTCCTCTATTATCTCACGATAAGCTGCCTGCCAGGTGACCTCCTGCTCTTCCGGCTCTGTAGTGACCTCGGCTGTTGTGGGAGCTGTAGTCTCTGTGACCAGCTCGGAGGAGCTGCTCTTCTTGTCGTCAGTCCCCTCAATATCTCCGCATCCGCAGAGAAGTGCTGTAAAGCAGAGTATAGCGATGAATCTTTTCATGTTGCCCTCCTATCGTGTTAGTTCTGGCTCGTAAGTGCCTTTATATTGTCCTCTGAGAGCTTGCTGCTGCTGTAGGTCATGACCTCCTCGTTGCTTATATAGCTGAGCAGCCACTCGTCATAGGCAGTCTTGTCAATAGGCTGAGGCGATTCGCTGCTGCCGGAAGGAGCTATATAGTACACCTTGCCGGAATCACTGGTGTCGGCCTCCTCAGGGTATGTGTATACAGGCTCTGTGCCGTTTTCCGCAGCCTCCTGCGCCAGACGCTCCACCTCTGCACGGTCAAGTGCCGTTACGTATGCGATGTTGTCGTATGTATCTGTTGACGGGTCGTATCTGTAAAGTGTATATGGCATGAAACCGCCGCCGGGAAGCTCTGAGTCCGCAGACTCAACAGTTATAACTCCGTTGCTGTAGAATGTAAGAGCTGAATAGGAAGAGAGCTCTTCTATGAGCTCACCCTCGTCCCCTACTCCGTATATCTTTGCATAACGGTCCTCAGCAGAGGTATTGCTGCGGATGAATACAAGCTCGTCCCTGCCGTCAAGGTCAACGTCTGCGATGAAGAATTCGTTGTCATGTACATCCTCACCCCTGTCCGTATTTGCAGCAGATGCACCTCCCGGCACTGTGCCGTCCTTTACGATGTCTCCCAGGACTCCGCTGAATGCCTTTATCTCAGCAGGTATCTCAGGTACTGTAGTCGGCTCTGTAGTGGGAGCTGTTGTTGTTCTCGCAGGAGGTGTCACAGGTGTAGGCACGCTCTCGGCAGGCTTTGAGCTTCCGCCGGGCTTTACCGGTCTTGGTATGGAGGTAACTGTAGGAGCTCCCCCTGTACGTTCTCCGGCCACATATGGCTTGAAGGTAGTAGGCTCCTTGGCCTCATCCCCACGGGCAGTGTCCGGAGGGATGTAGTTCTCGGAATATCCTCTTGCTCCGGAGGTCTCCTCTGAGCTCTGGGAAGTGTCCTCAGCCATTCTGACCGTTCCGCCCTTTACCACCGGCAGGGGTTCGGACTTGCTGCTGCTTGCCTGGTCCACCTTTCCGCAGCCGGCAAGTACCGCTGCGATGCACAGAATAGGTAATATTTTTTTCATTCTATCCACTCCTCTATCTATTTCGATATGTATATCGTATCTATATAAGCTCCCGTGCCGTCAAGCCTGACTATCCGGGAATAGAATGCTCCGCTGCATATATCCACGTATATCTGATCTCCGCTGACCTGTATACCGCCGATATAATATCCGGGACCTCCGCAGAACTCTCCGGCGGAAAATATCCGCTCTCTGCCGTCTGTACCTTCACGGTATACATAATCATCGTCATAGCTGTATTCCTTTTCCGTCTGAGCGATCTCATCAGCAGTTTCATAAGCTCCGGTGCTCAGGTCATATATACTGACACCGCTGCTGTTTTTTCTGTCACAATAGAGCTTTCCGCCGTATACCTGAAAGCTGTACGGCATACCGCAGTTGAGCACTGCCTTCTCCGAAGTCTCCCCGGTGTATGACATCAGCATCAGAGCAGTCTCTCCGTTTTCCGGTTCAAGGAAGTAAACTCCCTCCGGGGTGAAGTACGGCAAATAATTGCCGATATTTCCGCTGACATCCGTGACTTTGCTGCCGTCGGTGCAGCATATACAGTTCCCGCAGTATCCGCTGTCATTGCTGAAGCGTGTGCCCCATATCCTTTCACCGTCTGAGAATCGCCAATAGCAGTCCTCACCGCCCTCCAAAGGGACAAAGCCGTCGCCGGACCTGCGGCTGAGTACGAAGTTGGAGCTGTCCCGGCCGCCCTGCTCGGTATAGCAGTAGAGGTCGTCACCGAGAAAGAACACGATTTTCTGCTCGTTCATCTCCCGTATCTCCGCCGGAGGTCCCTCGGCTATGGCCGGGGTTTTCTCCTCTGTGACCGGCTCAGTAACAGGCTCCGCTGATGCCGGAGCTGTGGTCTCAGCCGAATGTGAAGTGCCTTCCGAAGATGAAGAGTCCCCCTGAGATGAACAGCCTGTCATCACAGCCGCAAGAACTGCCGCTGTAAGAATGCCTCTTCTCATGGACTGCTCACCAGCCGTCCCGATACAGCCCAGTTCATGGCATCGGTTATCTCGACATCCACGAACTGTCCGATGAGGGAGGGGTCCCCCTCAAATTCAACTATAATGAACTCATTGCTCTTGCCGGTAAGGTATCCCGGCTTTTTCTTTGCTTTATCGTCAACAAGGACCCTTAAAGTCCTGCCGATGAATCGCTTGTAGTGCTCAGAGGATATTTCCCTCTGAGTTTCAAGCAGTGTCCTCATACGCTGTCCCTTCACCTCGTCTGACACCGGGTCCGGCATGACAGCCGCCTTGGTGCCGGAGCGCTTTGAGTAGATGAAGGAATAGATGTTGTCGTACCTCACACGCTTTATTATGTCCAGAGTCGCCTGGAAATCTTCATCAGATTCATCGGGGAATCCCACGATAAGGTCAGTGGTAAGAGAGAAATCCGGGTCTCTGGAGTAGATGTAGTCTATGGTCTCCAGATATTTCTCAGCGGTGTAGTTCCTGTTCATCCTTCTGAGCACATCGCTGCTGCCGCTCTGCACTGGAAGATGCAGATGCTTTGCCACCTTTTCACATTCAAAAATAGTGTCGATCAGCTCCCTTGATGCGTCCTTCGGGTGAGAGGACATGAAACGGATGATGAAGTATCCCTCGATGCTGTTGAGCTCACGAAGGAGCTGTGGAAAGCTCATGGGAGTTTCAAGGTCCTTTCCGTAGGAATTGACGTTCTGGCCCAGGAGCATTATCTCCTTGTAGCCGGCCTGTACAAGTCCCTTCACCTCTGAGATTATGTCCATAGGAGCCCTGCTGCGCTCACGTCCTCTGACATATGGGACTATGCAGTAGGTGCAGAAGTTGTTGCAGCCGAACATTATAGGCACAGAGGCCTTGAAGCTGCTCTCACGTACCTGCTCTGCAGTGGCCGAAAAGTCGTCGTATTCTGTTATATCCGCCGAAAATGCCGCTCCCCTGAGCTTGTTCAGGAGCAGTGCCGGTAGTGCACTTATCGCAGAAGTTCCCAGGACGATGTCCACCTGTGGGTAGGACCGCTTTATCTTTCCGGCAATGTGTGACTGTGCGGTCATGCAGCCGGCAATGCCTATTATAAGCGAAGGTCTGAGCTCCTTCAGCTTTTTCATGCTGCCAACTATGCCAAAGACCCTGTCCTCTGCGGACTCCCTGACAGCGCAGGTGTTGAGCATGATAAGGTCGGCTTCGTTCTCGTCTGAGGTAAAGGTATATCCCATTTTTTTCAGAAGTCCCTTTATCTTTTCGCCGTCGGAAACGTTGAGCTGACATCCGAAGCTCCTTACATAGGCCTTCCGGACGCCGCTGCCGAGCATACGGTTTATCTCGCTGATAACAGCAGTATTATCGTTCAGAGCACATCCCTCACATTCACTAAAAATCCGGTAATATATAATTATAACATGATATGATGAATTTTTCAAGTCTTTGAGTCGTATGATAAACAATAAAAAATGCCGCACATTAAGTGCGGCATATGTATTATCTGTACATATTATTATAGTTATTCATCATTGCGTTATTCTGTATCATATTGCGCTGCATCATGAGCTCACGCTTTTTCTGTCTCCTTATAGAACTGTCCATGCACATGAGGATAACAGAAGTTATCAGCAATGCCACCGCAAGGTACAAGCCATACTGAGCCCGGACGTGTATCCCTCTGTAATAAATAGAGTCCTGGAGCTCCTCCTCAACTGCCCGGCATCCGGCCGCAAAGGTCAGCAGCACAAGCGACGAGAGTATGGAAAAAATACTTGTTCCCACAGGAAGTATAAGCGCTATAACTGCAAGTATGGCAGCCACCCAAAGTATGGCTGCTATCGTAGTCATGACTTCATAGGCCGTATTATCTCTTCTGTCAATGTGCCGTGAATCCACGTCGTCGGGAGCATCGAACATCAGGTAAGTGCCTGTATAGGACTTTCCGTGGTCAGATATGATACGGATGCTGGTCCTTACAAAGGGCATCATAAAACAGAAAAGTGCAAAGAGTACAGCAACTTTTCCAATCCAGTAAGCCGGAGTTTTTCCCACTTTTACCGGAGGCAGATATGGCATCTGATACCCCATTGACGGCGGCGGATAGGCTGCCTGCTGAAAGGGCTGAGGAGCAGCAGGCTCCTGCCTTACAGGCTGTATCGGTGTTTCTGAATCAAGCGAATTTCCGCACTCAGAACAGAATTTTGTACCATCGGCAAGCTCCTTGCCGCAGAATTTACAGAACATAGACCATTCCCCCTAAAGCTATCCGGATGCCGGACAAATTTCCGGCCGTTTCTATCCGGCATCAGAGCATTTCTGATGTTGTATATAATTATACACCACTATGATGTGAAAGTCAATTATTCCCGACGAAATGACAGTTTTCTGCGACAAACTGCAAATATGCCCGAATCAGAAAAACAAGGTGTTCAGGAGCCTGAAACTATTGATTTTCACATTAAAATATGATATTATCAAACCAATTTCACACTGAGTACCACCGAGTCACACTGAGTCACACAAAAATCCCGATTCCACGGAGCTTTTTGATGGTAGAAAGCCCCAAAACAGCGC
>CACWPR010000025.1 GCA_902762855.1 Ruminococcus flavefaciens | reverse complement strand
TGCCTGGTCTATCCTTAGCATATCATCACCGTCAATTTTTAGTCATGAGCATTTTTGTTAGCATCTCTTCAAGTATTATCTTCTCGTCTCCGCCTGTGGAGTTCATAAGCTCTCCTGTATCACGGAGTATCCTCAGGCACTCACGGAGCCTTTTCAGGCTTATCCTCCGGCCATTCTTGTAGAGTCTTTCTATTGCAAAGGCCCTGCTGTAGTACCCAAAATCCTGGACCACCTGATCACTTCCACGGCCTGACTGCCTGGCCAGTGTTACTCTGTACAGGTCAAGGAAGGCATTGGAGATATTCGCAAATACAAAGCCCCTGTTGTCCTTATCAGCCATTAGCTCGTCAAGTGCGTCAAAGGCCTGGCGGCGATCGAAGGATGCCACTGCATCTGCAAGGTTGAAAACTGTTATTCCGCTCTGTCTGTGTACCAGTGAGTCCAGCATCTCAACAGTTATCTCACGGCCGTCTGCATATACACAGAGCTTGTCTATCTCATTCTTTATGATCAGCGGGTCAGAAAGACAGCGTTCTGCAAGGTCCTTGGCATTGTCAAGGGAGATGGAGCCTCCCCTTGCAGAAACTGATGCTGATATATCCTTTGCAAGCTCTGCCGGAGTTTTAAGCGGAAATTCCACCACTGCTCCTGACTTTGCCACAGCCTGTGCCAGCTTCTTGTTTTTATCCGAGATGACCCTGCACTTCGCCTTTCCGTCGTACTTGGTCTTTATCTCAAAGCCTGTTACGTTAAATATCACCACAGTCTGTGAGGGAACTTCTTTAAGAGCCTCGATGACTCTCTTGATGACGTCCTCACGCTGTTCTTCACAGTTGAAATCGTTGATGAGTATACAGTTGTACTCCGACATCATCGGCATCATCTCCATGATGTCACGGAGCTCCGAGGGGTCAAGAGTCTTTCCCGGCAGACGATTAAGAGCAAATTCCTCATTATCACCTACGGCTGCTGTTATTATCTTACGGGTCAGCTTTTCAACTCCGCTGACATCGGCTCCATAGATATAGTATATATTTTGCAGTTCTCCGCTCCGGAGCTGCTTGCTTATGGTCTTAGCGTCAGTCTGTGGCATCAGAGTCTCCTTATCTCCATTCCGCCTTCTGCGGAAAATGTTATCTCAAAATTGTTTATATCATCATTCTCTCCGCCGTCAAGTATTATAACGTCGGAAAGCTCACGGGACCGTATATCCTTGGGCGCTCTTCCCCAGAGTACGAGAATATCCCATTCCGGCAGAAGCTCCGGGTCTGCTGATGCAGGGGCTATAACTGCCCTGGAGCCGCCGTATTCAATGGTGACAACTCCGTTGGCATAGCTTATTCTCCGTTCATTCCACTGAGAATCATAAATCCCATCTCCTATAGGGACCACTTCGTCATCCGGCATCAGAATCTCACTGCCGACAGCAGTCCAGTGCCCTGTATCCACACCGTTGAGTCCGCTGATATAGGCTGTATACTGGGAATTTATACTTGTTGTGAGCATAATGCTGTCAGCTCTGGACAGACCATTCGCCCGGAGGTACTTGCTCACATATGCCGGCGACTTATAATGTCCGCTCAGGTCTATCACATCAGCGTGGCCCTCATAGGCGACTACTGCCGCTGCATTGCTGCCACGTCCGAGAACCGCTACCTTGAATCGCTTTCTTTCCTGGGAATCATGCACGGCTGATGCAGTGAAGAATATGCAGCATACCGCCGTAACTGCAAGTGCTGCTGCCTTTCTGCTGCGGACTATCGCTGCTGCAAGTCCTGCAATTCCTGTAAGAACGAAGGCAAGTGCTGTGAGCCTTTCACTTCCGCAGGAAAGGAACGTCCCTCGGAAAGAAGATGCCTTTTCCGATACCCACAGCACTGCCTTTAAAAGATATGCAGCCGTTTCCAACATATCAACTTTACCGCCTGTAAGTACATATACTGCACCGGTAACCATTGCTGCCGTACAGGGAAATATCAGTACCATGTTAGTCAAAGGTGCGATAAGGGAGGTCTCGCCGAAATACTTCATACTGAACGGCATGATGAATACCGATGTACAAAGCAGTATAAGGAACTTCTTCAGCATTCTCTGTGGAATGGTCCCACTTGGTAAGCCGGCAGTCATATACGGACCGAAAACTCCTATGCCGAAGGTGCCTGCAACTGACATGATGAATCCGCTGCTGAATATGCAGTATGGGTCGCAGACTGCAATAATGAGCATTGCTCCTCCAAGGGAATTGAGGGTATCGTTCTGTCTGCGGAAAATTCCGGCAGCATAGAGAAAATTCAGCATCACTGCCGCCCTCACCGCAGAGACAGGTGAATCAGCCATTATCACGAAGAGTACTATGACTGCATCCGTTATCAGGAGCGCTATAGGACGTCTTAGCCGGCATAGTCTGCACAGCTTCATTATGAATATGGCAATTACCGATACATGAAGTCCGGAAACTGCAAGAATATGGCCTATGCCCAGCCGATAAAGCGAAGTACTGGTATCGTCCTCAAGATACTGCCTTGTACCAAAGACCATCCCGACTATGAATCCGCCTTCTTCCGAACCTGTCTTGCTCCGTATCTCCCATATCATCCTGCTGCGATATTCCATGAGGCGCCTTTTCAGTCCAGGACCTTCTCTGTCAAAAGAAACGTCTTTAGCACCACTGATGCTGCAGCTGATACCGGAGCTGCGGTAATACACTGCCTCGTCAAACAGATAATCACCGCCCGGAGCCTCAAAAGTACATTCTCCTATGGTCATGACATCTCCGGGAGCTGCTCCTACGTCGTCAGCGTAGAATACAGCCTTTATACTGCGGTTTTCTCCTGAACGTCCTTTAAGGGTATAGTTGCACTTATCGCCGGGATAGCTGCGTACTTCCGTGACTTTTCCGGTAAACGGAAGGGTCCTGCCCTCATACTGCTCACATAGTACCTTCTCATTTCTGACTGACAGTGCTCCGACGCAGACTGCCGCTGTGAAGAAAAGTGCAAGTGCTGCAAAATCAAGCCGAGAAAATCCCTGACGCTTGCCAAAAGCGGCCGTAAATATCACTGCCGCAGTCAGGATGACCGGAGCATAGACATTTATAAAAAAGAAAGCGAAAAATAATCCCGCTATATACGCTGATGCAGCTCCAATCATTTTTCGCTTCATAATATTTATCCCTTACTTAAAGAAAAGAGGGAGCTTTTCAAGGAAGATTATATCATCCCTGTCGGCAGCATCGCCCTCAGCGAGTACCGCAGCCTCTCCTGCTATCTCTCCTCCAACAGCAGCAGTCAGCTTTTCAAGAGCCTTTAATGACTCTCCTGTGCTGATAACGTCATCAACGATGAGCACCTTTCTGCCCTTGAGCATCTCAGCCTTTTCCCTGGATATATAGAGTTTCTGTACATTTACTGTTGTGATAGACTTTACAGTAACTTCTACAGGGTCACTCATATAGAGCTTTACGGACTTTCTTGCTACTACATAGCTCTTGCCGCTCTGTCTTGCCATTTCATAGGCAAGGGGGATGCCCTTTGACTCAGCAGTGAGGATAACGTCGAAGTCTCCGCACTTTTTCAGAAGAGCCTCAGCACAAGCTACAGTAAGCTCTACATCTGAAAACATTACAAAGGCCGCAATGTCCATTTTTTCATTCAGCGGACACCTGGGGAGCTCCCTTTCAAGTCCGGCTATAGTCATTTTATAAGTCTCTGCCATGACCGCTCCTCCTTATTCAGTCTTGCCCAGGGACTCAGGTCCCCAACCCATTTTCACGCCTGCAAGAAGGTGGAAATGGAGGTGCTTTACAGTCTGTCCGGCATCGTCGCCGCAGTTGTTGATGATACGATAGCTCTCAAATCCCTGCTCCTTTGCTATCTTTCCGGCAGCCTCAAATACCTTTGCGACCATTGAGGAATTCTCCTCGGTTATCTCGTTGGCACTTGCGATATGTGCCTTTGGTATAATAAGGATGTGTACCGGTGCGATAGGAGCAATGTCCTTGAATGCATAAACAAATTCGTCCTCATAAACCTTGGTGCTGGGTATCTCTCCGTCGATTATCTTGCAGAATAAACAGTCCATAGTGATTCTCCTTTACTGAAATTTCAGCGGGGACGGGGCCGCCGTCCCCGGTATATATTACTTAACGAGTCCTGAGATTATGCTCTCTGCCTGTGCAAGTGCATCGTCTATCTTTGTTATGTCTCCGGCGCCTGCCATTGCACTGTCGGGCTTTCCGCCGCCCTTGCCGCCTGTTACGGCTGCAACTTCACGTACTATCTTGCCTGCATTTGCGCCCTTTGCTACCGCATCCTTTGTGCATACACAGTAGAGAGTTCCCTTTTCGCCTATAGTTCCGGCAAATACTGCTATCATAGCCTCGTTCTTGTCCTTTACGCTGTCTCCCAGCTTTCTGAGAGCGTCAGGAGCTGTGTTATCCAACTTGGCTGTTACGAGCTTCATTCCGGCAACTTCCTTTGCGTTCTCAAAGAGAGATGCAGTCTTTGCGTTTGCTATCTGCTGTGTAAGGCTCTCCAGCTTCTTATCCTTTTCCTTTGCCTCAGCAGCCATTGCAGCGCACTTCTCAGGAAGCTCGCTTACATTCGCCAGCTTTACAGCCTTTGCGGCTCTCAGGATAACATCCTTGTAGCCGTTGAGAAGTCCCATTACGCCCATACCGGTAACAGCCTCGATACGTCTTACTCCGGCTGCCACTGAGCTCTCGGAAACTATCTTGAAAAGTCCTATCTGAGCTGCATTGGAAACGTGAGTACCGCCGCAGAACTCGATAGAATCGCCTGCTGTTACAACTCTTACTGTGTCACCGTACTTCTCACCGAACAGTGCCATAGCACCCAGCTTCTTAGCCTCTTCAATAGGCATTTCCTCCATAGTTACAGGGATAGCTGCCATGATAGCATCATTTACTATAGCCTCGACCCTGGCTATTTCCTCTTCGGTCATAGCGCTGAAATGGTTGAAGTCAAAGCGGCAGGCGTCCTCGTTAACGAGCTGACCAGCCTGATGTACATGGTCACCCAACACCTTGCGGAGTGCATTCTGAAGAAGATGTGCAGAGGTATGGTTACGCATGATAGAATTTCTTCTCTTTGTGTCTATCTCAGCCTTTACCTTCTCACCCTTGGCAACAGTACCCTCTGTTACTGATGCTATGTGGAGGAAGTGTCCCTCGCTCTTTATAGTATCGTCAACTGACACGACATTAGGACCGCAGGTAAGTGTACCTGTATCGCCTACCTGTCCGCCGCTCTCTGCATAGAATGGAGTGCGGTCAAGGACGATAACAACGTCTTCGCCCTCAGAAGCAGAATCCACCTCAGCGCCGTCCTTGTAGATAGCCAGCACCTCAGCATCGGCAGTTGTATCTGTATAGCCAGTGAATACGGTCTTGGGAGCGTCGACCTTGATGCTGTTGTCAGCCCATGATGAGCCTGCCTTTGCAGCGTGGTCAGCCTTAGCTCTTGCTCTCTGCTCCTTTGCAAGCTCTGTGAAGCGGTCACGGTCAACTGTGAAGCCCTTCTCTTCGCATATCTCTACTGTAAGGTCAATGGGGAAGCCGTATGTATCAGATAGCTTGAATGCGTCATCACCTGAGAGTACATTCTTACCCTCTGCCTTGAGAGCATCCATGAATCCGGTGAGCAGCTCTGTGCCCTTGTCGATAGTCTTGGCAAATGCCTCCTCCTCGACGCCGATTATCTTCTTTATGTAGTCTCTCTTCTCAGCAAGCTCAGGATATGCTCCTGCATTCTCGTTTATAACTGTATCGCAGACCTCTGTAAGGAAAGGTCTTGTGATGCCTAAGAGTCTTCCGTGACGTGCTGCTCTTCTCAGGAGACGGCGGAGAACATATCCACGTCCTGAATTTGAAGGCTGTATACCGTCGCCGACCATAAAAGTGGTGCTTCTGATATGGTCAGTTATAACACGAAGAGAAACGTCTGTCTTGGCATCCTTCTTGTACTCAACTCCTGCAATGGAGGAGATGTGCTTCATTATGTTCTGAACAGTGTCTACCTCGAAGATGTTATCAACACCCTGCATTACACAGGCAAGTCTTTCCAGTCCCATACCGGTGTCGATGTTCTTGTTTTTCATCTCAGCATAGTGACCTTCGCCGTCACTGTCGTACTGGCTGAATACCAGGTTCCATATCTCGATGACTCTGTCGCAGTCACTTGCCTGCTCGAAGCTCTCGAAAGGACCGTAAGCCTCGCCACGGTCAAAGTGTATCTCAGAGCAGGGACCGCAGGGACCGGAGCCGTGCTCCCAGAAGTTGTCCTTCTTGCCAAGGCGGATTATCCTGTCATGAGGGATACCGATATGGTTCTCCCATATCTGCTCTGCCTCATCATCACTCTCGAAAATTGTTATCCAGAGACGGTCAGCAGGTATCTCAAGGGTCTTGGTAAGGAATTCCCATGCCCACTCGATAGCCTGTGTCTTGAAGTAATCTCCGAAGGAGAAGTTGCCGAGCATCTCGAAATATGTACCGTGACGTGCTGTCTTTCCGACGCTCTCGATGTCGGGAGTTCTGATACATTTCTGGCAGGTAGTCACTCTCTTGTTGGGAGGTGTTGCCTGGCCGAGGAAGAACTTCTTCAGAGGTGCCATTCCTGAATTGATGAGAAGAAGGCTCTTGTCACCCTGGGGTACCAGAGAGGCGCTCGCCATTCTTGTATGGTCCTTGCTCTCGAAGAAGGATAAATACTTTTCACGTAGATCATTAAGACCTGTCCACTGCATAATAATATACTCCTTTGTGATAAATATAAAATGGTGTACCGTGCGGGAGTCGAACCCGCGACACCTGTAAAAGGCTGTTAACGTCTTATACAAGACGCATTAATAGTGCTCTGCCAACTGAGCTAACGGCACAGATATGAATGGAAACAAAAAAAGCCCCGCCGCCAAATGGGACGAAGGCTCTCGTGGTACCACCCAAATTCAAAAGAGCATGAGCTCTTTTCTCAACATCCTTAACGCAGACATACGCTCCGGTTTTCCGGAGAAGCTCAGGGTAAGCACCCGTCCGGCACGTAAAGGCTCACACCATCCGCCTTTTCTCTGAAACGCACCTGCAAACGGTCAGTCCCGTCAGCGCTGTACATTAATATTATACCATCTTTTGCGGAAATGTCAATGGTTTTCCGGGAATTTCTTTCTTTTCTCCCCGTGAAAAATGTGATGCCGCTTTAAGGTACAGCTTTCTGAGGAATATTGCTCCACGGACTAAAAATGCAGCTCCCTTTTCATAGACCTTGTCAAACTCTCCGACATAGCCTGTCACTTCACCGCCAAATCCGCTCTTGAAACGATACACACCGTAATTTGGGTGGGACTCGTCATAGTAATGCGGGATGCCCTGAAAGTCATGTGCACAGCATCCGCTGTCTGCCGCATCGCTTATCATCGTCCACTGCATAAGGTAATTCGGCATAACGTTCCTCATGTGAGAGGTCGATGCTCCGTAAACATATGAGGATATACCGCCGTATCTCACGCAGACCGCTCCTGAGAGCGGCATTCCTCCGCAGTAGGTCATATAGAGCTTTGCACTGTCTCCCATTTCACGCATTAGATGCTCGAAATAGCTCCGGTCCCTTACACAGTACCCGTCTCTGCCGCCCGTCTCCTGCATCAGCTTGCAGAAATCGTCAAGGGCCTCCGTGCCGCATACACGGCATTTCACTCCGTGTTTCTGAGCAACTCTTATATTATACCTCCACTTCTTGTGGAAGTCTTTAAAAAGCTCCTCTTTTGTCCTGCCGTTAAAGTTCAGCACATAATTGTACTTTGACTGTATCAGTCTGTCCTCAGATACCTCTCTTTTTCTGAGACCTGCACTTTCAAGCACTGCCGCAGACTCACTATCATCCTCCATAATAAGAGGGTCACACTTGAACGTGCAGGCTCTGTAATGTGCAGCAAGAACATCAACTGCATCCATAAGCTCATGGAAGGTATCCGCATCAGAGAACACTGGTCCTCTGGGGCAATACATAAAAGTTTTGCCAATAAAGGGAATGTGCTTTATCAGTATAAGTGCCGAGCCTTTTATACAGCCGTTTTCGTCTCTTACTGCCACTGCGGTGCTGTCCCAGCCTGACTTTACCTCCGCCCATTTCAGTGACTGCATAAAGCTGCCCTTTTTGTGACTGCTTACAAAGCTCTCGTACTCATTTCTCTCTTCTGCGTTATTTATATCAATTATGTTTATCATAATGAATCCTCCTTTTCGCTATCACTGTAATCATGATAACATCTCCGGAGACATGAAGTCCTCATAAAAATGCAAGAAAAATGAAAAGTTTCAGCAAAGCACTTCTTTGCTTTTTCTTCGGAAAATTTTTCTCCCGGTATTTACTTTTACAGTTAAAAATAGTATAATTATACTATCGAAATTTCAACGGAGGTCATGTAAATGAGCTTTTCTCCAAAAGAGATCCTCAATTTCGTTGAGGAAAATGACGTCAAATTTATCCGGCTTACCTTCTGCGATACTGCCGGTAACCTTAAAAACCTTGCTATAATGCCAAATGAGCTCCCCAGAGCTTTTGAATTCGGCATCCCGTTCGATGCTTCATGCATACACGAGGGATGTTCAGACCTTCTGCTGGTGCCGGATATTTCTACACTTTCAGTACTCCCATGGCGCCCTAAGTCAGGCAGAGTTGTCCGTTTCTTCTGTTCTCTCAGGAATCTTGACGGTTCAGACTATGCCGCTGATATGCGTACTGAGCTCACCAGCTTCATAAACTCCCTTAGACTGGACGGCTACTCCTGCGAAATGGGTACCAAATGTGAATTCTATCTATTTGAACTCGACGAGCACGGCGAACCTACAAAGGTCCCCCACGACAAGGGCAGCTACATGGACGTTGCTCCACTCGATAAGTGTGAGAATGCCCGCCGTGAGATATGCCTTTCCCTTGAGGAAATGGGTCTGAGTCCCAAAAGTTCATGTCATAAGCACGGCCCTGCCCAGAACGAAATTGAATTCCGTGAGAATGAGCCAGTTACTGCCGCTGACAATATGGCTCACTATAAGACTGTAGTTAAGTCTATCGCCGCTCAGAACGGACTTTTTGCCTCTTTCATGCCCAAGCCCCTCCCAGATGAGCATGGCAGTGCCCTGAGCATTTCCCTCAGTCTGAAAAAAGGCGGAGACAATATTTTCGAGCAGGGACCCAATGGGATGTCAGCAGCAGGCAAGTGCTTTATTACCGGTGTTCTCAGACATATCCGTGAGATAACTGCCTTCCTCAACTGCACCACGAATTCATACAAGCGCTTCGGCATCGGCTATGCTCCAAAGTATGTGGACTGGTCCTTCGAGAACCTTGGACAGCTCATACGCATACCTAAGGCTGTTGGCGTTTCTCCACGTATAGAGCTCCGTTCCGCAGATGCTACCTGCAACCCTTATATTGCTTTCAAACTCATTCTCGCAGCCGGTATCGAAGGCATACAGCAAAATGACTGCTCTCTCCTTGACAGCACCATGACCGGTGTATCAGCTACAGGCAGCTTTGATGAGCTCCCTTCCTCCCTTGAAGAGGCTGTCGCTATCGCAAAGGACAGTGACTTTGTCTCTAAAACTCTTTCTTCCGAAATAAGGGCAAATATTTTCAGTCATCTCGACAAGGAGATACAGGAATACAATCTCGCCAAGAGCAAGGACGAGTTTGAGGACAAGGCCTATTTCAAGTTCATCTGAGGTGCTCCCGATGAACAGAGCTTTTATTGTATCCTCAGACAGGGAAATAACTGACAGAGCCGTGATCCTGCTTAAATCCGAAGGCTTTGCTGTCAGGACCTTCTCCTGTGCAAATGCCCTTCGATGCTCATTCAAGGAGCAGTCCGAGCCCGATATAGTCCTTATAGATGCACCTCTGACTGATGAATTCGGCCAGGACCTGGCTTTGGAATTGTCCGAGTCATCAACATCCGGGCTTGTACTTCTATGCCGAAGCGACATGACAGATGATATGGCAGAAAAAGTGTCAGATACCGGCATAGCAGTTGTCTCAAAACCTCTGAACTCCAGCGAGCTCCGAGCTGCACTGAAATTTGTTGCTGCTGCCCGTTCAAGAATGATGGGACTCAAAAAAGAAAACGCCGGTCTCCTATCGAAGATCGACGAAATGCGTCTTATCAACCGTGCAAAGCGTGCGCTTATGGAGTACCTGAGATTTACCGAGCCTCAGGCTCACCGATACATCGAAAAACAGGCGATGAATACCCGTCAGACCCGCCGTGAGGTGGCACTGCGTATCCTTGCTACATACGAAAAATAAAGCGGACAGTTTCCTGTCCGCTTTTTATATTATCTTACTTCTTTTCTTCGTCCTTATCAGACTCGTCTTCCTCATTCTTCTCCTCGAAATCCTCGATGGTGAGGTCGTCGTAGTCGAACTCAAGGAGCTCATTGCAGTTAGGACAATTGATAGAACCCTCGTCGATCATGCCCTCGTCAAGAAGGATAGTGTCGCCGCAGGTGGGACAAGTGATCTCATAGAGCTCATCGTCATCATCGTCGTCGAAGTCGAAATCATCGTCATCATCATCGTCTTCGCCGTCGTCTCTCCAGTCCTCTTCGTCACAGTTGTCACAGTCGCCTGTGCAGTCATCGTCATAGAAATCATCCTCGACCTGTCCAAGGTCTTCATCAAGGATGTCGCAGAGCTCTGTGAGCTCATCGACCTGTGACTGAAGGTCCTCAACGTAGAGTACCAGCTCGGACATTACCTCTGACATCTGCAGAAGTGCCTTGCCCTCCTTTGTAGTACCGTCGATGTCGAGACCGTCAAGCAGTCCCTGTAAATAAGACATTTTCTCAGTAAGTTTCATAATAAAGCTCCTCCTCTCAGTATACAGATAATATTTTGATCATGCTCTGGACATATATTCGCCAGTTCTTGTGTCGATCTGGATCTTCTCGCCTTCGTCGATGAAGAGCGGTACCTTGATCTCTGCGCCTGTCTCAAGTGTAGCAGGCTTTGTAGCGTTTGTAGCTGTATCGCCCTTGAAACCGGGGTCAGTCTGAGTAACGACCAGCTCAACAAAGTTGGGGGGCTCAACGCCGAATACGCTTCCCTTGTATGAGAGTACCTTACAGATCATCTCTTCCTTAACGAACTTGAAGCTGTCAGGGAGCTTGTCTGCGCTGATCGGTACCTGCTCGTAGGACTCCATATCCATGAAGTAGTAGAGATCGCCGTCTGTGTAGCTGTACTGCATATCCTTTCTCTCAACGAAAGCTGTGGGGAACTTAGCAGTAGGGTTGAAAGATGTTTCAACAACAGAGCCGGTGATAACATTCTTGTATTTAGTTCTTACAAAAGCGGCTCCCTTACCGGGCTTAACGTGCTGGAATTCAATTACCTGAACAACCTGTCCGTCAAGCTCAAATGTGACGCCGTTTCTGAAATCGCCTGCTGAAATCATTAGAAATACCTCCGTAATTTTCAATAATAGAATATAGATTATTTTACCACATTTTAAGGCTTTTTGCAATACCTTAAACGATATTATTACAAAGTTATGAGATTTTTATTAAATTTAGTCAGATTCTCGCATCCATTTTCGTTCAATATGACAAAGTCCTCGATGCGAACTCCGAATTTTCCTGCTATATATATGCCAGGTTCAACTGTAACTACCGCACCGCTGCTGAGAGGCAGCTTATAGTTCGGAGAGGCATTGGGCTTTTCGTGTATCTCAAGTCCTACACCATGTCCGAGGGAATGCCCGAAGCATTCTCCATAGCCTTCCTCAGCTATTATGTCTCTTGCAGCAGCATCAAGCTGGCTGCCGGTTATTCCGGCCTTCGCAGCGGAAATGCCTGCAAGCTGTGCCTTCAGCACGATGTCGTATACCTTCCGCATTTCTTCATCCGGCTGGCCGACACATATAGTACGTGTCATGTCGCTGTGGTAGCCGTTCCATACAGCTCCGAAGTCCATGAGCACAAACTCTCCCTCCTGTATCTTCTTCTCAGAAGGTACTCCGTGAGGCATTGATGTATTCGTACCTGACAAGACTATCGTATCGAAGGAAAGGTCCTCAGCTCCGTGTGCAAACATGAGACGATTTAACTCCAGTGCAGCTTCACGCTCGGTAACTCCCGGTCTGATAAAAGGCAGGAGCTCTTCAAGAGCTGTCTCAGCTATTTCCTGAGCCTTTTTGATGCAGTTGAGTTCCTCCTCATCCTTGATCGACCTCATTTCATTTATGGCATTGCTGAGGTCGTCAGTTGTGACAAATTCTATCTCTCGGAAGAAGTGACGGTAGCTGCTGAGTTCCTTTACAGTCATAGTCTCAGACTCTATAGCAACGCTTTTAGCTCCATGTTTTTTAAGTAGCTCCATGAGCTGGGGAAAGAGCTTTTTCATTTCGATGACTTCTGCATCAGTGACAGTTGCTCTTGCCTTTTCGATATATCTGAAATCAATGAGAAGATATGATTTCTCCGGAAAAGCTGCGATAAGTCCCGCAGAGGATTTCATTCCTGTAAAATACCTTCTGTTGACGTCGGATGTTATAAGTGCACAGTCTGCACCATTGAAATGCTGGAATAATTTTTCAAACCTTGACAAGAATATGCCTCCTTAGAGCTCAGCAAGAGCCTGTACAGCAAGATAGTAGCTGCCAAAACCGAATCCGCTTATGCTGCCCTTGCAGACAGGTGCTATGACAGAATTTGAGCGAAACTCGTCTCTTGCAAAAACATTGCTTATATGTACCTCTATACAAGGTATCTTGATAGCAGCTATAGCGTCACGAATGGCATAGCTGTAGTGCGTGTACGCTCCTGCATTGATGATAACTCCGTCAAATGCAGTTCTTGCAGCGTGGAGCTTATCTATGATAGCGCCCTCATGGTTGGACTGGAATATCTCGCACTCCAGCCCCTGTTCCTTTGCTCTGTCGATTATAGTACTGTTGAGAACACCAATAGAAGTGTCGCCGTATATACCGGGCTCACGCTCGCCCAACAGATTCAGATTAGGTCCGTGAATGACCAGTATCTTCTTTATCATTTTCTTCTCCTTTTATCATCTATGAACTTTTCCGGCAGGAATGGTCTCTCCATTACCCTTTTGAACCTTATGAATCTTTTGTCCTTTCCCTCAGTAGCTATAGGCTGGACATATATCGACCTGATACCTGCCGCCTTTGCTCCCCAGATGTCTGTGAAGAGCTGGTCACCGACTCCGGCTGTTTCCTCAGGTGTGAGTCCCATTTTCTTCATTGCCTGTACATAGCCTTTTTTCAGAGGCTTAGCTCCGTCGCATACGCAGTCAAGGCCAAGCAGTTTAGCAAATGGAGTCACTCTCTCAGGATGATTGTTCGAGAGTATCATCAGCTTTATCCCTCTGTCTCTCAGACTGTCGAGCCACTGTACTATCCCCTCAGCAGGAACCGGGTCATCGTGCGTTGTGAGCGTGTTGTCCACATCCAGGATGAGTCCCTTTATTCCATGCTTTATCAGGAAGTCCGGAGAGATATGTACGGTCTTTCTGAACGAAAAATCGGCTCCTGTGCCGGTAAGTTTATGTCTTAATCCCACGAAACGGGTCAGCTCCCTTCGATAAATGAAAAAGCGAACCCGAAGGATCGCTTTTATCAACATAGATTTTGTAAGATCAATACTTGCGCTTACGAGCTGCCTCAGACTTCTTCTTACGCTTTACTGAAGGCTTTTCGTAGTGCTCTCTCTTACGTACTTCAGCAATTACGCCATCCTTTGCACATGATCTCTTGAATCTCTTGAGAGCTGCATCTAAGGATTCGGTTTTGCCAACACGAACTTCTGCCACTTATCTTTCCCTCCCTTATTCAGAGGTAGTACGAAGCACCTCCGTACATTTATGCTAATCACTCATAATGAGTGTCAGTCATCTGATACTCTGAAAATCACAGCAGATATAGAAATAATATAATAATATATTAGCACATTTTTTCAAAATTGTCAAGCATTTTTTTGGCTCTTGAAAAATTCGTTATTTTGCAACAATATTAACAAGTTTATTTGGTACATATATCTGCTTGACTATGTTTTTGCCATCTACAGACTCCTTGACCTTTTCATCAGCCATTGCCATTGCGATAACCGAATCCTTGTCTGCATCAACTGCTATATTCAGCTTTGCACGGAGCTTTCCGTTGACCTGGACAACTATTTCAATAGTATCGTCCTTGCAGAGAGCCTCGTCGTAGCCTACCCAGCTCTGCTCACTGAGGACCTTGCCAAAGGCTGTATTGTACATCTCCTCAGAGATGTGAGGTGCAAAGGGATAGAGCAGTGTACAGAATGTGCTCAGCTCTGCCTTGTTGATAGAGCCTGCTGCATATATGTCATTGATGAGAGTCATAAGTGCAGCGATAGCTGTGTTGAACTTCATAGCCTCGATGTCATCGCTGACCTTCTTTATAGTCTTGTGGAAATTGCTGCGGAGTGCGTCACTATAGTCGTCGCCCTCTGTGAGCATATCCTGAAGGTTCCATACACGGTCTGCAAATCTCTTGCAGCCCTTGATGCTGGACTCGCTCCATGGAGCAGCCTTCTCGTAGTCTCCCATGAACAGTACATAGAGTCTGAGAACGTCTGCACCGTACTCTGCTACTACGTCGTTAGGGTCTATTACGTTTCCTCTCGACTTGGACATCTTCTCTCCGTCAGGTCCGAGGATAAGTCCCTGTGCTGTACGCTTTGCGTAGGGCTCTGAGGTGGGGACAAGTCCCAGGTCATAGAGGAATTTATGCCAGAAACGGCTGTATATCATATGTCTTGTAACGTGCTCCATACCGCCGTTATACCAGTCAACAGGCATCCAGTACTTCAGAGCCTCCTGTGATGCGAACTCATTGTCATTGTGGGGGTCGCAGTAGCGGAGGAAGTACCATGATGAACCTGCCCACTGAGGCATTGTATCAGTCTCACGTCTTGCATCCTTGCCGCACTTGGGGCACTTGCACTTTACAAAGCTGTCTATCTTTGCAAGAGGGCTCTCGCCGTCTGTACCGGGCTCGAAGTTCTCTACCTCAGGCAGTCTGAGAGGGAGCTCCTCATAGGGAACCGCTACCATTCCGCAGCTATCGCAGTGTACTATCGGGATAGGCTCGCCCCAGTAGCGCTGACGGTTGAACGCCCAGTCCTTCATCTTGTACTGTACGCCCTTTTCGCCGCAGCCCAGCTTTTCAAGTATCTCAAGAGCTTTGTTTATAGCATCCTTCTTGTTGGAAAGTCCGTTGAGCTCGCCGGAGTTTACCAGCTCGCCCTCACCTGTGTAGGCCTCCTTTGAGATGTCGCCGCCCTTTATGACCTCGATTATATCTATACCGAACTTCTTTGCAAAGTCATAGTCACGGGTATCGTGTGCAGGTACAGCCATGATAGCGCCTGTGCCGTAGCCCATCATTACGTAGTCAGATATGTATATCGGTATCTCCTTGCCGGTGATAGGATTGATGCCTGTCAGTCCTTCTATCCTGACACCGGTCTTGTCCTTGACGAGCTGTGTTCTCTCGAACTCGCTCTTCTTGGCACACTCTGCCTTGTAGTCATCAAGAGCCTGGATATTTGCGATAGAATCCCTGTACTTCTGGATGATAGGATGCTCAGGTGCGATGACCATGAAGGTAACACCGTAGAGCGTATCCGGACGAGTTGTGTAGATACGGAGCTTCTCGTCCTGTTCCTTTATCTTGAAGTCAACGAAGGCACCTGTTGACTTGCCTATCCAGTTCTGCTGCTGGAGCTTTACATTGGGAAGATAATCCACCTCTTCAAGTCCCTGGAGGAGCTTGTCTGCGTACTCTGTGATACGAAGGTACCAGACCTCTTTTGTCTTCTGGATAATATCGCTGTGGCATACGTCGCACTTGCCGCCCTGTGAGTCCTCGTTTGAAAGGACTACCTTACAGCTCGGACAATAGTTGACAGATGTCTTGTCACGGAAAACAAGGCCGTTCTCGAACATTTTCAGGAATATCCACTGTGTCCACTTGTAGTAGCTCTCATCAGTGGTGTCAACAACTCTTGACCAGTCAAATGAGAAACCTACAGTTCTGAGCTGATTTGTGAACTTCTCGATATTTCTGTCAGTAACTATTCTGGGGTGGATATTCTCCTTGATAGCTGTATTCTCTGTAGGGAGTCCGTAGGCATCAAAGCCTATGGGGAAGAGGACATTATAACCCTCCATACGTCTCTTTCTTGAAACTACTTCAAGTCCGGAATAGGCCTTGATATGGCCAACGTGCATACCGTGTCCTGAGGGATAAGGAAACTCTACAAGGCCATAGAACTTCTTCTTGCTGTAGTCATCAGATGCCTTGAAGGTATCGTGCTCGTCCCAGTATTTCTGCCATTTCTCTTCGATATTCTTGAAATCATATCTTCCCATTTTTATCATTCCTTTGCTAATATATCCGGGAGCTACCTTGCTCCCCATTCATTTGTGAAATGTTCCTTTACGTCGCTGTAAAGCACCAGCACTGCGGCACATCCGATGTCCAGTGCTCCCTCTATGAGGTATAATGCTGTGTCCGGAAGGTTGGACAGGTTATAGCCTATATGTGACAGTACGACTATCACAAGCAATGCCGCTGATGCTAAATTCACATACTTGAGTCCGGTATACATTGCTCCTGCGATTATCGCAGCCAGCAGCAGTTCAGGGATATTCAGTCCGCCGCCTATTATCATGTTGAGCACAGACTTTATCAGCAGATATGCCCCCATGATAAGGCATATCTTTCTGCCATTCTCGTTATTTGTAGGCATATTCTCAATCCTCTGTCAAAAGTCCGCTTATGTCGAGCTGCTCGCCGTCTGCCCACAGGCCCTCCAGCTTGTAGAAGCTCCTTGTTTCCTTATAGAAAACATGGATTATGATGTCACCGTAATCAAGCACTATCCATGTATTTCCTGTATCTGCCTCACGGCGGAGGGGCTCGATGCCCTTCTGTGACATCTGGAACTCGACTTCGTCTGCAAGTGTACGTGCATGAGTATTGCTGGTACCGTTTACGATAACGAAGTAGTCAGCCAATATGGTAAGGTCTGAAATTTTTATTGCCTGTATATCCTCTCCTCTTTTAATGTCGAGAGTCTTGATTATAAGTTCAAGTTTTTCCTTTTCGGTCATAATTACCGCCTTTCATTATCTCTGTTAACCTGGTGTTCTTGCAGGCTCTGCTGAGTTGAGCACTTCGTCAAGAGTTTCTGTTTTTTCATCGTAGCTTGATACTGCATGGTCTGTTATCCACTCGATTATTGCTGTATCGTCAGTGGTCAGCGGCTGCTGATAGGGCCTGTAGTACTTGTTAAGAAGGTCAATGGTCTCCTGAAGGTGGATGGAGAATATGGAGTATTCTACTCCGTCAGGACCATAATAAGTCTTGGTACCGTCACTTCCTTCACCTGGGATCATATCCACCTGGACGCTGTCCATAGTGAGATTTGATGCAAAATCCACCAGCTTGCTCAGGTCCTCTATACTCATATCTGTAGCTATCCACTTATGATCGTAGATCTGCTTCATGTAGCTGTAGAGCTTTGTCTTTCCTTCATCCTTGGCGATATTCAGCATCTTCTGCATTGCAGCAGCCATGAATCTTCTCTGGTTCTGCATACGTCCGATGTCACCTTCAAGCCAGCCGGCTCGATAACGGATGAACCACTCTGCCTGTACTCCGTTCAGAACAACGTCACCAGCATCTACAACTGTGACACCTTCATACTGTATCGGTGCATCAAGAGTCATCGGGATGCCTCCCACGCAGTCCACCATATCAACGATGTCAAAGCAGGTCGTAGTCACATAGGCATCTATCGGGATGCCGAAGCACTGGTATACTGCATTGAAAACTCGCTGTATCGGAGGCTGTATATCCTGGTCACCCATTGAATATATACTATTGAACTTGGTATTCGGGGAACTTGTGAAATCAGGGACCGCTGAATCTCTCGGTATCTGGAGTATCCTCAGCTTTCCGGCCATGATGTCGAACTGGCATATCCACATAACATCGGTATTAAAAGATTCCTCATCGAATCCAAGGAAGAGCACTGTGTACTGTCCCTCTACAAGCTGCGGCAGGTCAAGGCCGTCGTCATCCGGCACAGTCTCAGTGTTGACCTTCGGGTCTACTGACGTTTTGTCAAGTTCGCCTTCTATCTCAACCAGCGGCTGCCAGCGCTTGAAATAGGTGATTATGGATACCCTTTCCTTGACTCCGTTCTTTTTGTACCAGAGAATAGGCATATTAAGTATGAGCACGCCTATGAAGACCAGGCTCGTGATTATCGCCAGAGTCTTTATTACAGGGTCTTTCCAGCTTCCTCGTTTTACAGGTCTGTCATCATATTCTTCATCGTCGTCATCATAATACTGTGAAGTCTCCACAGGAGCTTCATGGAGTCCTCTGTACGAACTGTTTTCTTTAGGCGGAGCTTCATGCTTGCCTACATACCTCCCGGAGGGAGCCTCATGCTTAGGGATATACTGTCCTGGCTGAGCCTCATGTCTGCCGACGTACTCCCCTGAAGAAGCCTCGTGCTTCGGCACATATCCGTTATTATTCTCCGGAGCTGCCGCCCTTGACGGCTGTACTCTTTTTAGTTTTTTGAGGGGCTTTGGTTTATTCTGTGCCTCTCCGTTATCTATAATTTCTTCCTTGTTGTCTATACTGCTCATTTCAATCCTCTTTTCGGGTCGCTGATCTTCTTTTCGTCTCTTTTCAGCCTTGTATAGAAGTTATATCCCTCTGCTGTGCACACCGGCACAAGTCCGCCCTTTTTCACCACAGACTTTATTGAAAAGGCAAAAGCCTCCAGCATTGCACCATTGAGGTCGGAGTATGAGAGCTTTCTCATTCTGTCGACATCCTTGTAGTCACGGTCTGCTGAGATAAGGTCTCCCAGGTATACTATCTCTTCAAGCCTTGACATTCCCGCTCTTCCAACAGTGTGGAAGCGGACGGCATTGAGTATGTCTATATCTTCAACTCCGAATTCAGTCTTGATGAAATATGCCCCTGCTATAGCGTGCCACAGTGATCTTGTTTCAAGCTCCTCACGGCAGACTGTAAATCCGCTGCTGACTGCCAGTTCCTTCTGTTCAGCATCCGGGAGCTCCTTGCATATATCATGGAGGAGTCCTGCAAAATATGCCTTGTCAGGGTCTTCTCCGTACTTCTGAGCCAGTTTTCTGCACTCTGCGGCCACATTCAGTGAATGGACATACCTTTTTGCAGACAGATGGGCTTTCAGATATTTCTTTTTCTCATCAGGATCAAATAACAAACTGGTATCACCTCTGTAAGAATATAATCCCTTCGATCTTATATATTGTACTACATTTTCGTTCAGATAGCAAGCAAAATTCTTATTTTTTGCAATTTTTTTTCTTACCTCAGTAGATGAGACAACTACAGGAGCAGAACTGCTTATGACTATATCCCCTGCACGGCCCAGCTCGGCAGCCTTCTTTTTCAGCAGTTTCATGTCACCCTGTTCTCGTGAAACGACACAGAGCGTCACTTCACTGAGGATGTCCTCATAGCGGTACCAGCGGTCAAATGACAGCAGCATATCACTGCCGACAAGCAGATACATCTCGTCCTCCGGATGACGTCTGCGGAAGTGCTCCACTGTATAGATCGAATAGCTGACTCTGTCAGAGCTGAGCTCATAGCTGCTGACCACAAAGAGTGGGTCGTCGGCTACTGCCAGTCTCAGCATCGCAAGCCTGTCCTCTCCGGAGACGTACTCATCACTGGACTTATGAGGCGATATTCTCGACGGAACGAGATATATCTTCTCAAGCCCGAACTCCTCTGCGGCTGCTCTTGCAAGATGTATATGTCCGTTGTGTATGGGATTAAAGCTCCCGCCGAATATTCCTATACGCATTTCCGAACCTCCTTATGTCACTATGCCATTGAACGGCAGCCGATCACTTTGCCTTTGGGATATTCTCTATGACCGGGTCCTTTTCGTTGCGCTTGAACAGCACGAACTTGCTTCCTATGACCTGTACAACGTCTGCACCTGTCATTTCGGCAACGGCATCTGCGGCCTCCCGTGCAGTCCAGCCGGAGTTTTCAAGGACTCTCAGCTTTATGAGCTCCCTCTTTCTAAGAGCCTCTGCTATGTCCTTGCACATTGCCTCTGTAACTCCGCCCTTGCCTATCTGGTATATCGTATCATATGTAGAAGCGATACCTCTCAGGTACGCTCTCTGCTTGCTTGTAAGCATATCAATCACCGTATCTTTCTTTGAGTAACTCGTACAGCGCTCTGAGCGCAGCACCTCTGTGGCTTATGGAATTTTTTTCTTCTGAGGACATCTCGGCAAGAGTCCTGTCACCGTACATGAACACCGGGTCATAACCGAAGCCGTTTGTTCCACGCTGTTCATAGCCTATTTTTCCCTCGCAGACACCGCTCACCTCCGAGTGGGCGCCGGTCTCATCGAGGAAGGCTATAGAGCATACAAATCTTGCTGTACGCTCCTCGTCCGGAGTTCCTTCAAGCTCTCCGAGGAGCTTTGCACACTCCTCGCCCTTTGGCGCATATCTTGCAGAATGGACTCCAGGACGTCCTCCGAGGGCATCGACGCAAAGTCCGCTGTCGTCTGCAAATACAGCAGTATTCGCTCCGGTCTTTCCGGCAGCAGCCTTGTACACTGCCTCAGCCTTTATCCTTGCGTTTTCTGCAAAGGTGCTCCCGTTTTCATCAGGGTCACAGTCTATGGCCATATCCTTGAGAGAAAGGACCTCTATGCCCAGGGGAGCCATTATCTCTCTGGCCTCCCGGAGCTTATTTGCGTTGTTGGTAGCCATGACCAGCTTATTCATCGTCCTCGTCCTTTCTGCCGAACAGTCTGCTGAAGAAACCTCTCTTCTTCTTTACAGGCTCCTCAGGAGCCTCTTCTTCCTCGTCATCTTCCTCTTCGTCGTCCTCGTCATACTCTTCGTCTTCCTCATCGTATTCCTCAGACTCATCGTAGTCATCCTCATCATCTTCTGACTCGTCATACTCGTCGTCTTCGTCGTACTCATCATCAGGAGACTCGGACTCTTCATCCTCGTCCTCCCATTCGTCCATGTAGTTAGCGTTGTATACATAGCCCTCTACAGGGATGAGCTCGTCGTCCTCACCGGACTCCTTCTCCTCGGTCTCGTAGTCCTTATGGCCGGTGTAGTCCTCTACATCGCCCTCGTACTCGTCCTCGAAGTCATCGTCATCTTCGTACTCTTCGTCCTCGTCATCTTCGTCGTACTCATCATCCTCAGACTCTTCATCGTACTCCTCGTAGTCCTCATCATACTCATTTTCCTCGGACTCTGTATCTTCAACCTCTTCTTCTGTATCCTCTTCATCCTCAAAGTCGTTGTCACTGAACAGAGCCTGAACAAAGGTACGGCTGTCAAATTGCTGGAGGTCGTCTATCTGCTCTCCTACTCCTATGAGCTTTACAGGGATGCCCAGCTCGTTCTTTATTGAAATGACGATACCTCCCTTTGCTGTACCGTCCAGCTTGGTAAGGACTATTCCGGTTATAGGAGCTGTCTCACTGAACAGCTTGGCCTGATTTACCGCATTCTGACCGGTTGTTGCATCCAGTACGAGAAGGACTTCTCTTGAACACTCCCCTGCCTTGTTGTCTATTATACGATTTATCTTTGCAAGCTCATCCATGAGGTTCTTCTTATTGTGGAGACGTCCGGCAGTATCTATGATGACTACATCGCACTCTCTTGCCTTGGCAGCTTCAAGTGCATCGTACACAACAGCTCCGGGGTCTGAGCCCTCAGCGTGCTTTACTATTTCAACTCCGGCTCTCTGTGTCCACACCTCAAGTTGGTCGATAGCGGCCGCACGGAAGGTGTCGGCTGCTGCAACAAGGACCTTCTTGCCCTCATTCTTGAACTGGTAGCAGAGCTTGCCTATTGTAGTTGTCTTTCCGGCACCGTTTACTCCGATGACCATTATGACCGCCGGAGACTGAGTGAGGTCAAGGCCTGTATCATCGCCCATTATCTCACCTATTACCTCCTGAATGAGCTCCATTATCTCGTTGGGGTCAGTTATGCCGCGCTCCTTTATCTTCTTGCGGAGCCGGTCACATATCTCCTCGGAGGTCTCAACTCCTATGTCACTCATTATCATAGCTTCTTCGAGTTCCTCAAAGAGCTCCTCGTCTATTTTGGTAAAGGAGTTGAATATCCTTTTTAGTCTGCCCAGAAAGCTGTCCTTTGTCTTTCTGAGTCCTGCTGCGATTTTAGAAAAAATACCCATAACAGTTCCAATCCGCCGCACTGCGGCTCATTATTATATATTCGTTTCACCCCGCCAAAACGGGACAGTTTACTGTATGTCTGCAACATCCTCCTGGAAGTCCACCTGCTCCATTTTCAGCAGTTTGGAAATGCCGTCCTCCTGCATGGTGACACCGTAGAGGACGTTCGCCTCCTCCATGGCACTTCGTCTGTGAGTTACCAGTACAAACTGCGTGGTATCGGTGAACTTTTTCAGATACTGTGCATACTTCCTTACATTTACCTCATCCAGAGCTGCATCTATCTCATCGAGTATACAGAAAGGTGCAGGTCTGAGCTTTAATATTGCAAAGTATATCGCTATAGCCACGAAGGACTGCTCTCCTCCTGAGAGGGAGATAAGGTTCTTTATGACCTTTCCCGGCGGCGCTACGATTATCTCTATTCCTGATTCCAGAACGTTCTCAGGGTCGTTGAGCCTGAGCTCGGCCTTTCCTCCGCCGAAGAGCTCAACGAATATCTCCTTGAAGTTTGAATTGATTATCTCAAAGCTCTCGGAGAATATGCGGCACATATCCTCAGTCAGGGAGGTTATTATCTTTTCAAGCTCTGTCTTTGAACGCTGGACGTCGGCTATCTGACCAGACATGAATTCATACCTCTCTGATACCTCACGGTACTCCTCGATAGCATCCACATTGACACTGCCCAGGTCACGTATCTTCTTCTTTACAAGATTTAGCTGCTGCTGCGCTGCGGTCATGTCCTCTATCTTCTCCGCAAGTTCAAGGGCTTCGGTCAGTGTAAGCTCATAAACATCATGGAGCTGATTTCGGATGAAGTCGTTATCCCTCCGCCTTGCCTCACGGCGCTCCTCCAGCATGGTGATGTCACGGGACAGCTTTTCCTTTGCGTCATTGAACTCCTTCAATCCCTTGTTGAGCTCATTGACCAGTCTGTTCTGTTCGGTGTGCATCTCCTGATAGCGTTTTATCTGCTCGTTGTAGGAGACTGTATTGTCCTTGAAGCCTGCCAGCTTTTCCTTCAGCCGTTCTATCTCTATCTCCTTGTGGGAGATCATGTCATTCTGGCGGTCTATCTCCTCCTGGAACTTTCTGCTGCCCTGTCCGAGCTCTTCCAGGGAGCCGTCTATACGCTGTATATCCTGCTCTGCGGACTGCATATCCTTTACGAGCTCTATGCTCTTTATTTTCAGAGCTGACAGTTTCTCTGAGAGCTCCGCCCTGTGTGTCCGGAGCTTTTCTCTTGAAGTCTCGCCTTCCGCTCTTTTCTCCTCTGCGGACCTTATCTCCTCTGCTGTATCTGCAAGTGCCTTTTCAGTTTCAGTGATAGTCCTTTCAGCAGCCGCTATCCTTTCCTCGGTCTCAGAGATCTGTCGGTCAGAGCTTTCTGACTGTGTACCAAGCTGCTTTATCAGCGAATCGAGACTTGTTATCTCGGCACTTATCCTTACGGCCTCTGATTCAAGAGATGTCAGCTCATCTCTGGCAGCGTCCTTGTCATATCTTAGCTTTTCAGCCTCAGCACGGAGCTTTTCCGCCGAAACACGCAGCCTGTCCCTTTCCTCAGTGAGCTTTTCTATCTCAGTATCCAGAGTATCTATCTCGTTCTTTCTTGTAATGACTCCTCCTGACTTCTGAGCTGAACCTCCGGTGAAGGAACCGCCTGCGTTGATGACCTGTCCGTCAAGAGTAACTATCCTGAACTTATAGCCGTACTTTTTCGCAATGACTGTAGCAGTATCAATATCCTCTGCAATGACTATACGTCCCAGCAAAGATGCGATTATGCCGCTGAATTTCGGGTCATATGTGACTATCCTGCTGGCATTGGCAATGAATCCCTCACAGTTTTCAAGTCCCTGCTCATTGAACTCACGGCCCTTTACAGAGGTTATCGGAAGAAATGTCGCACGTCCGCCGTGCTGTTCCTTCAGAAAACGTATGCACCGCTTGGCAATGTCCTCGTTTTCAACGATGATATTCTGCATCGCACCGCCCAGTGCAGTCTCAACAGCCACCGCATACTCCGGAGCAACTCCTATATTCTGAGCAACTGTGCCGAACACTCCGCCAAGACGTCCCTGTCTGGAGGCTTTGAGGACCTGCTTTACGCTGCCTGCAAATCCCTCCATATTATTTTCAAGGTCGGTAAGTATCTTCCTGCGCTGCTGCTTGTCTTTCAGTTCATACAGAGCCTTCTCGAATTCAGCCTTTGCCTGTTCAAAGCCATCTCTGCGTGATGAGTACAGCTTCTCCAGACCTGTGAGACGGTTCTTCATCTCTGAGGTCTTTTCAGAATTCTTCTCCTGCTCCTGTCTGCTCAGTTCAAGCTGTCTGCGGTACTCTTCAAGCTGCTCGCCGTAATGGCTGCCGCTCTCACGGAGCTGTTCAAGTCTGGAGCGTTCCTCCTCTATGGAGGACTTTGCCGATTCGATAGTGAATCTCTGCTCGCTCTGACGGATGTACAGGCTGTTTATCTCGCCGCCTGCCTTATCCATCGTATCTCCGAGACGAGAATTCTCCTGCTCAGCCTTTTCAAACTCTGCTGTAACGTCTGCGATATCCTTTTCAAGTGCGGATCTCGCTGCTTTTAGCTCTGAGAGCTTCTTCTCTGCGGACTCTCTTTCACTGAGGAGTCCCTTACGTGTGTCCTCGGAGCTCTCTATGCTGCGCTTAGCGCTTTCTATAGCCTCCTGGCAGTGCTTTATGTCGTTTTCGTAAACCGCAATGCCGGACTTCATGTCAGAGGCTTCCTGCTCCTCTTCGAGCATCTTTCTTCGCAGCTCATCGGAACGTATGGTGCTCTCCTGCATCTTCCGGTAGCCCTCAGCGATACGGTCCTCCTCACGCTGGATGTCGTTGCCGATATTCTCATACTCGTTCTGCTTTATGAGTATCTTTTCTTCGAGCTGTTCAAGCTGTACCTTCAGCTCGTCAAGGCGGCTGACCCAGACTGATATTTCAAGCCTCTTTCGCTCTTCCGCCAGTTTCAGGAACTTCTGAGCCTTCTCTGACTGAGTTTTCAGAGGGCCTACTCTGCTTTCAAGCTCTGTGAGAATGTCGGTGAGTCTCAGGAGGTTCTCCTGTGCTGCGGTGAGCTTTCGCTCTGCCTCCAGCTTTTTATAGCGGAACTTTGATATTCCTGCTGCCTCCTCAAATATGTCACGGCGCTCGTTGCTTTTAGCGCCAACTATCTCAGCGATACGTCCCTGTCCGATTATAGAGTAGCCGTCACGTCCGAGACCAGTATCCATGAAGAGCTCATTTATGTCCTTCAGACGGCACTGACGGCCGTTTATCATGTACTCACTGTCACCGCTGCGATAGAGCTTTCGGGTGATAGCCACCTCGTCCTCCATATCTGCAAGAGTATGGTCTGAATTGTCGATGTTCAGTGTTACTGCGGCGAATCCCATAGGCTTTCTCGCAACAGTACCGGAAAAAATAACGTCCTCCATTTTGTTGCCTCTGAGAGTCTTGGTAGACTGCTCTCCCAGCACCCAGCGAACTGAGTCACCGATATTACTTTTTCCGCTGCCGTTAGGTCCTACGACTGCTGTAAGTCCCTTGTCGAATGTAAGGCTTATCTTGTCCGGGAAGGACTTGAAGCCCTGTATTTCCAATGATTTAAGGTACACTGATTCACCGCCTTTCTATTATCTTTGTTCTGCCGTCTGCTGACGGAGATATACGGACCTCCACACCCATTTCCTTCATGCGGAGAATATTGCTCCTTTTCTGGCCTACTGCCTTGCTGATGTCCTTTGCTGGAACAGCGACCCTGAGCAGACTGAATCCCTCAGCCATTGTAATGAGCTTTTGCAGGTATATCCTGCTTTCGCACAGTTCCCGGAATGCAGGATGATAATAGCCTGCCACCATGTCATGCTCCACGAATTCACTTGCATGGAGACCGCACTTTATGACTCTTATCCCTTTTTCCTCAGCTAAACGGAGCATCTCTCCGCAAAGCTCTGTCATCCTTTCAAATGGCTCAGGGACATACTCGCCGCTCTCATAGAGCTCTGCAAGTCTTGTTCCTTTCAGTACCACCACCGGGTATATCCTCAGGGTATCCGGGTAAAGCTCTGCGGCTCTCAGAAATGTGTCCATATCCTTCTCAGGACTGCTTTTATAGAGTCCGGTCATTATCTGGAGCCCAAGCTCAAAGCCGTATTCCTTTATAAGTCTGCTGGCTTTTTCAACGTCCTCTGCTGTATGGCCTCTTTCGTTAGCTGCAAGGACCTCATCATCCATAGACTGCGCTCCCAGTTCTATCGAAGTCACTCCGTATTTTTTTAGTATATCAAGGACTTCCCTGTCGATGCAGTCCGGACGTGTGGAGCAGCGGACTCCTCTGAATCTGCCCTCTCCGGTAAACTCTGACGCCGCTGTAAGAAGCTCCAGCATATAGTCACGGGGTATCGCTGTAAAGCTGCCGCCGAAAAAGGCTATCTCCGTATTTTCAGGGAACTTCACCTCATCAAGTGCCTTACTGCATATCTCACGGACCTCGCTGCCGTCCGGAAGATGCTGAGCTCCGCTTATTGTCCTCTGGTCACAGAAACTGCACTGGTGTGGGCATCCCACATGAGGAATGAATATCGATATATTACTGTGCTTCATAACCCATAAGCTCCAGAGCTTCTCTGGCCGCAAGCTGCTCGGCCTCCTTCTTGCTCCTGCCCTTGCCCTTGCCTATTACCTGTGAATTGAGTCTTACCTCCACCACAAATCTCTTGTTGTGGTCTGGACCCTCTTCTCCTATCAGAACGTATTCGACCTTTTCCTCCGGATTCTTCTGGACTATCTCCTGGAGTACAGTCTTGAAATCGCTGAATACAGGCTTTTGTGTGACCTTTATGTCCTCCGGCATGAAGTGAAGGATGTGCTTTGCAGCAGCCTCAAGGCCGCCGTCAAGGTAAATTGCGGCAATGACTGCCTCAAAGGCATCTGCCAGTATCGAAGGACGCTCTCTGCCGCCTGTATTTTCCTCACCCTTGCCGAGCATGAGGTAGTCTCCGAGGTGTATCTGCCGGGCAAAAATGTGAAGTGACTTCTCACATACAAGGGATGCCCTCAGCTTTGTGAGTTCACCCTCAGCAACATTAAGGTTCTTATAGAGGTAGTCAGAAACGACTATCGAAAGGACACTGTCGCCCAGAAATTCCAGTCTCTCATTGCTGCCGCCGGGATGCTTGCGCTCGTTGGCATATGAGGAGTGTGAAAGTGCCTGATATATGAGTTCCTTGTTACGGAACGTATAACCTATAGTTTCCTCTAATCTTCCGATTTCCATTGATATTACTCCTTAGCGGCAGCGGTCATTCCTGCGACGTAGTTCTCTATCTCACCGGTAACATTGCTGTCGATGCATTTTTTGGCCTGCCTTATTGCGTTGAAGAAAGCTGTAGCGTCAGAACTGCCATGTGCCTTTATCACAGGCTTTCTCACTCCGAGAAGTGCTGAGCCGCCGACTTCCTTGTAGTCCATCTGTTTACGGAATTCGTTTATCTTTTTCAGTGAGAACAATGCTCCCATTTTGCCTGCACCTGAGAATATCCATTTGAGCTTTCTTCCGAAGAAGCTGCCCATTCCCTCGTAGAGTTTAAGTGCAACATTGCCTGTAAAGCCGTCTGTGACAACTACCTGCACATCTCCGACGGGCATATCCCTTGCCTCGATATTTCCCACGAAATTCAGGCCGGAATCCTTCAGCAGCTTGTATGCTTCAAGCTCCAGCTCACGGCCCTTGGTCTCCTCAGCACCGATATTGAGCAGTGCGACCTTAGGGGAGTCTATGCCCATTACCTTTTCCATATAGGCGCTGCCCATTACTGCGAACTGCACCAGCATATCAGGTCTGCACTCGGTATTTGCTCCTGCATCCACCAGAACAAAACTGCCGTTCTCAGCAGGCATGACCGGTGAAGGCGCTATACGTCTAATGCCTTTGATACGCTTGACGATGAAGGAAGAGCCCATTACCAGTGCTCCGGTGCTTCCGGCTGAGACGAAGGCCTCGCCGCTGCCCTCTGAAAGAAGGCGGAGTCCAAGTGCCATAGAGGTGTTCTTTCCGGACTTGATTATCTCCTTCGGTTCCTCATGTATATCAAAAACATCATCTGTATGAGCGATACGCATACCCTTCAGGCTTATGTGGTTTTCCTTTGCACAGCTCACGATAGCGCTCTTGCTGCCGGTGAGTATGATATTTACTCCCAGCTCTCTGACTGCTCTTTCGCAGCCCTTTATCACCTCAAGGGGAGCGTTGTCTCCCCCGAATGCGTCAACGATTATATTCATAGCCGATCCTCTCCAGTTCTTTTTTTAGTGAATCAACGGCTCTTTCCGCATATACACCGTATTTTTCCTTCTTGTCCTTTATCCTTACACCAATGTCCGGGAGTATGCCCATATTCGCCCCCATAGGCTGGAACTTCCCGCTGTTGTAGGGGTCACTGATGTAGGCTGAAAGAGCTCCTGTCATGGTATCCTTTGGCAGTTCTATAGGCGGTAGTCCGAGCAGCTTTCTTGCGGCCGCCGCACCTGCTATGATACCGCTCGCAGCGGATTCCATATATCCCTCAACTCCGGTCATCTGACCTGCAAAATAGACCTCCGGGTGCTCACGCATCGAGAAGTCGGAGTTCAGCAGCTCAGGACTGTTTATGAAAGTATTCCTGTGCATCACTCCGTATCTCATGAACTCGGCATTTTCAAGACCAGGTATCATGGAGAATACCCTCTTCTGCTCACCGAATTTAAGATTTGTCTGGAAGCCAACCAGGTTGAAAAGAGTACCCTCACGGTTCTCACGCCGGAGCTGTACCACCGCATAGGGACGTCTGCCGGTGCGTGGGTCATCTATCCCCACAGGCTTCATCGGACCGAACCGCATCGTGTCAATACCACGCCGTGCCAGTTCTTCTATGGGCATACAGCCTTCATAGACACTGAAGGGATGAGTCTCAAAGTCCTTTAGCTGCACCTTTTCGGCAGAAATGAGCGCCTCATAGAATGCAAGGTACTCTTCCTTGTTCATGGGGCAGTTGACATAGTCAGCATCTCCCCTGCCGTAACGTGAAGCGTAGAACACCTTTTCCTTGTCAAGGCTTTCATAGGTGACTATGGGAGCGGCTGCGTCATAAAAGCTCAGCCCCTCGCCGCAGAGTCCTTTTATGACCTCCGCCATTGCACCGGATGTAAGAGGTCCGGTAGCTATTATGGTCACCCCCTCAGGGAGTGAAGTCACCTCGCCGGGTACCACCTCTATAAGAGGATGCGACTTTATCTTCTCTGTGACTGCATCGGAGAACTTTTCCCTGTCAACTGCAAGTGCTCCGCCTGCCTCAACAGAATTCTCTTTTGCACAGGGAACTATCAGTGAGCCAAGCAGTTCCATTTCATATTTAAGAAGTCCGGCAG
Organism: Ruminococcus flavefaciens; assembly: GCA_902762855.1. Classification (GTDB taxonomy): domain Bacteria; phylum Bacillota; class Clostridia; order Oscillospirales; family Ruminococcaceae; genus Ruminococcus; species Ruminococcus flavefaciens_V. The sequence continues at coordinate 370 of CACWPR010000025.1, read as the reverse complement.
CAGATTCCAGTCTGGCCGCTTTGAGTGAATTTGAGCATACCAGCTCGGCAAATCCGCTGTACTTATGGGCCGGAGTATACTTCTCCGGTTTCATTTCATAGAGCCTGACGCTTATGCCGTAGCATGCGGCTTGCCAGGCAGCCTCACAGCCGGCAAGTCCTGCTCCGATAACGTTTATGGGACCTGTCATTTTTTCAGCTCTCTTTCATATCCGCAGCCTTCGTTCTCGCATACCAGCTTTCCGGACTTTCCGCCCTTTACAAAGAGGTGCTTTCCGCATACCGGGCATACCTCATTAGACGGCACGTTCCAGGTCATGAAACTGCATTCAGGGTAGCCCTCACAGCCGTAGAAGCTCCTGCCCTTCTTT
>CACWPR010000024.1 GCA_902762855.1 Ruminococcus flavefaciens | reverse complement strand
GCAAGTATGGGAGTCACGCCGACTATCACCGGTATGCTCACATCCTCGATAGGCAGAGTGGCGATGTTCGAGACGAGTATGGTTATTACCAGCTCAGACGGCTGGAGCTCGCCGAGCTGCCGCTTTCCCATGAGCCTGACTGCAAATATGACAAGCAGGTAGAGTATCAGCGAACGGATAAGTACAACGCACATAAAAACAGCTCCCTTCGGTTTTATTATGGTCCGGAGGGAGGGAGAATATACAAAAACGCTCTGCAAAGAGCAGAGCGTTTTCGCAAAGAGAAATAGAACTTGTATAATTCAGTTTTTATCAGCCATTACGGGAATTATACTCCGTATAGGCCTTCACGATAAGCTCAGCGCAGAGCTCATCGCCCAGTTCAGAGCTGTTGAGGCAGAGAGCATAACCGTCCTTATCCTGCCAGAGCTTTCCGGTATTTACATTATAAAAAGTCTCACGGCGCTTGTCGGCCTTCTTCATGATAGCCTCAGCCTTGTTTTCGGGGATACCGTACTCTTCGATAGCTCTTCTGAGCCTGTCATCAGGATTTGCATAAATATATACGCTGAAACATCCTTTTTCTTCCAGGATATAACTTCCGCACCTTCCTACGAGCACGAAGCTGTCCTCCTTTTCAGCGATCTCATTTATGATACGGCTCTCCATGAGGAACACCTTATCTGAAAGCGGAAGGCTGTCCTCTACCGAACGTGCCGGGTTAGCGGAGAGGAGCAGTGAATACAGAAAGCTGGTAGGCACGTTCTCCTCGGCTGATTCAAGATATTCGGGAGATATGCCGCACTTCTCTGCGGTCATTTCCAGTATCTGTCTGTTGTAATAGCTTAGTCCGAGTTTTTCAGCTGCGAGTTTGCCGATGACGCTGCCGCCGCTGCCATACTGACGTTCAATAGTGATGATTTTCTTTTTCAACGGAATTGACCCCCTATGCCTGATTTTATAGCCTCACACATCAGCAATCTCCTGCCCTGTGCATATCGGCAAATATCAGAATGCAAATATCTTTGCAGTTTGATATAGTTACTCAATAGATTTATTATACCACATTTTGCACAGATTTCAAGCTCGGCAAAAATAAAAACTGTCAAAAAAGCAAAATTCTATGTTTTCAACAATTAAGAGTTTTCGATATTGTGCATTTTTCCGAATCAAATTTTCTGTTTCCTAAGGCTAACTGATATGCACTCTGCGTTATATCGCTATGCCAAATTCGTTTTGTCATTTTAAGCCGTGTTGCTATTGACAGCTTGACTAAAATAATATATAATAGTATGTGAGGTACGATTGATTTTTTCAGTTGTATTTGTGCATCGTACTGCGGTGCCATTATCATGATAATTTTATTAGGAGGTACAATACAATGTCACTTACAAAGAACCCTAACGTTTTAAAGTGGGTCGATGAAATGGTTGCACTCTGTAAGCCTGATAAGGTCGTTTGGATCGACGGCTCAAAGGAGCAGATCGACGCTCTTATCGAAGAGGTAACTTCTCTCCCCGACGATAGCTGGGACAAAATGTACAAGCTCAATCAGGAAAAGTATCCTAACTGCCTCTACCACAGAACTCGTGCTAACGACGTTGCTCGTGTTGAGGACAGAACTTTTATCTGCTCTAAGGAAAAGAAGGGTGCCGGCCCTACAAACAACTGGATGGCTCCCGATGAGATGAAGGCTCTCCTCACACCTATGTACGACGGTGTCATGAAGGGCAGAACAATGTACGTTATCCCCTATTCTATGGGCCCCATCGGTTCTCCTCTTGCTAAGGTAGGTGTTGAGGTAACTGACTCTATCTACGTTGTTCTCAACATGAACATCATGACAAGAATGGGTAAGCAGGCTTTCGAGAACCTCGGCGATACTTCCGACGATTTCGTAAGAGGTCTCCACTCCAAGGCTGACGTTGATCCTGAGAAGAGATACATCGTTCAGTTCCCTGAGGAGAATACTATCTGGTCCATCAACTCTGCTTACGGCGGAAACGTTCTCCTCGGCAAGAAGTGCTTCGCCCTCCGTATCGCTTCATTCCAGGGTAAGAACGAGGCTTGGATGGCTGAGCATATGCTCATTCTCGGCGTTAAGAAGCCCAACGGCGATGTTAAGTACATCACTGCTGCATTCCCCTCTGCCTGCGGTAAGACAAACCTGGCTATGCTCATTCCTCCGGAGGGATATAAGAAGGCCGGCTATGAGATATTCACAGTCGGCGACGATATCGCTTGGATGAAGCCCGGCAAGGACGGCAGACTCTACGCTATCAACCCTGAGAACGGTTTCTTCGGTGTTGCTCCCGGTACAAACGAGAAGTCCAACTACAATGCTCTCGCTTGCACAAAGAACGGCGCTATCTTCACAAACGTTGCTCTTGATAACTCCGACAATACTCCTTGGTGGGAGAAGCTCACAAAGAATCCTCCTAAGGACGCTACAGAGTGGAAGGGCGAGAAGGTTGACGGTGAGGCTTACACTGCTGCAGGCAACAAGCTGGCTCACCCCAACTCAAGATTTACTGCTCCCGCTCAGAACTGCCCCTGCATCTCACCTGAGTTCAATAATCCTGAGGGCGTTCCGATCTCCGCTATCATCTTCGGCGGAAGAAGAGCTACAACCGCTCCCCTCGTATATCAGTCATTCGACTGGACTCACGGTACATACATCGGCTCCGCTGTTTCTTCTGAGACAACTGCTGCTGCTACAGGCGCAGTAGGCGTTCTCCGTCACGATCCTATGGCTATGAAGCCCTTCATCGGCTACAATGTTGGTGACTACTGGGCTCACTGGCTCGAAATGGGCGCAAGACTCGGCAGCAAGGCTCCTAAGATCTTCAACGTTAACTGGTTCAGAACAGACGATGAGGGCAACTTCCTCTGGCCTGGTTTCGGCGACAACATGAGAGTCCTCGACTGGATCATCAAGAGAGTTGAAGGCGAAGTTGACGCTGTTGAGACTCCTATCGGATACCTCCCCAAGCCTGAGGATATCAACCTCAAGGGTATCGAGGACGAGGTTTCTCCCTCTGCTCTCCAGAAGCTCCTCACTGTTGATAAGGAAGAGTGGAAGAAGGAGATCGCTGAGATGAGAAGATACTACGACGAGGACATCAAGGCTAAGGGCGGTAACATCCCCCAGGCTCTTTATGATGAGCTCGACGTTATCGAGGCTAACCTCAACAAGTAATTCAATTCCGAATATAAAATTGACCTCCCCGGTTTCGGGGAGGTTTTTGTTATCTATTTCACTCTAAACATTTTCCTGTCTTCGCCATCGCTGCCATGTACAAGAATAGTATCTTCATCTAAAAATTCTATCGTTGCCGGTCCATTATCGTCATCGTCATCCTCCCATTCTACATTCATCTCGCCGCTTTTATCATCATAGTAGTATTCGCCAAAGTTACACACCTTCGCTCTGCTTTTTTCATTTTCTTCAAAAACGATTTTTGCCTCTTCACCCCACTCAAATTCGTCTGGAACATTATATTCGCCAAATTTACTGCTTGATTTACTCGTTCTTACAAATGCTATTTCTCCATAGCTGCCGCAGTCAATAACAAGCTCTTTTCTATCGAAACTTTTTATCTTATAGCCATACCCATCAATATAGAGCTTTTTATCAGTAAGATACAAGGATTCCGAGCAATCCATTTCAATTAGTTGAACCGCTTTATTGTCCTCTGTTAATTTTAATTGACATGAAGTTGGTTTTATACCTTCGAACTCCATCCCTTCATAATACTCTGAATCTAATTCCCAAGTACCAATAATTTTGCTTTCTTCTGCTGATTTTGTCTCGGATTGCTCTGAAACAGATGCTTTTTTATCATCAGAAGATTTGCTTGAATCTCCACAGCTTACAAAACTGCATGAAAAGAGCATTAATGTTACAAGGCATATGATTGCTTTATTTATTTTCATAATACCACCTCCTGTTTTTATTATATCATTTTTGCAAGACTTTTGCAAGATAAAAGCAACACAAAATAAATTAAAATAAATTGTATATTTCAGACAAAAAAAGAGAGATAATGATTATAAAGGAGTGTGAGAATATGTTTAAACTGCAAAAAGGCTATGAGGAATACGTCACCAAAACGTTCCGGCTGCCGAAGGAATTTGTGGACCAGCTCGAAAAGCTCGCATATGATAATCATTTATCTCTAAATCAGCTTGTTATCCAGTGTCTTAAATACGCTATAGATGACCTTGACGAAAAGGAAATGTAAGCTCCATACCGCAACACAACCCCAAGCAGGGATGCACTGCTGTGCATCCCTGAGTTTTTTGCAGCGCTTTTCGGACAATATTGCTGCCTTTGAAGTACTGGACTCTCAGTCTCCTCCGCTTGACAGGCTGTACAAATGAGTATATAATAATATCAAATCATCTGGGAGGGATGTCTATGCTGAGAATGCTGTTTTTCGCCTTTCTTGCTCTGGCCGTTTTGACAGTTATTGTTCTGATATGCACGATACTCTGGTACAGAAAAATGAAGGCAAGCTCTATTGTTAACTCAGAAACGGACGGGCTCATAACAAAGATCGTTTCACGGAATTACAAAGACCCGGACGATGGTTTGAAAAAGACTTCCCACACGCTGTATGTCACCTATCACGTTAATGGCAGGGAGCTCCGCACACAAATGGCTCTCAGAGACAAAGAGCAGACGTACCAGGAAGGCCAGTCAGTAACTGTACTCTACGATGAGAGTTTCCCTCGCCACGCTTATGTCAAAGGCGACCCGGAACCGCCGCCATTTCTGATGAACTATCTTGCTCTTGCTATATTGTTCGCTTTTCTCAGTGTATCACTGCTGATATTTCCTACACCATATCTTTTAGGCTTTACAAAAAGCCAGAAGGATGTATACGATATAGTGTTAAAATCAGTCTTTTTCCTCTTGGCACTGTCAGCCTTCATCCTGTACCCACGTACCTCCGACTACAAGAAGGAAATAGAAAAGCGCCGGAAAGTCGGCAAAAAGTTCTCTCCTACCCGTATAGTGGCTTTGCTGGTAACGCTCGATACCGGCTTTGACATCGCTTTCTATATCGTATTTGACCTTATCCTAAAATAAACACTCCGGAGGTGCAAGCCATGAAAAAACTCATAATTCCGGTATTGTTGACCTCCGGCATGACCAAAATCAAAAAGGAGCTGACCATATGTTCAGAAATATGAGAAGATACAAGCAGGCCGTCACAGAGGATGAATGCAAAAATATACTCCGCACCGCCAAAAGAGGAGTTCTGTCCGTTATCGGTGACAACGGCTATCCCTATGCCGTGCCGGTAAACTTTTTCTATGGAGATGACGGAAAGATATACCTCCACGGTGCAGCCTCCGGCCACAAAACAGATGCGATAAAAGCCTGTGACAAGGTATGCTTTACAGTATGGAACGAAGGTTATCAGAAGGATGACTGGTCCTGGTATATCACAAGTGTAGTTGTATTCGGCCGTGCGGAATTCGTCAACACAGACTCCGTAATGGACAAGCTGAAAAGCCTTGGCATGAAGTACTATCCCACTGAAAAGGAAGTCGATGAGGAGATAGCACGTGATGCCAAACGTGTACAGATGACAGCAATAACTATCGAACACATGACCGGAAAACTGGTCCATGAAAAATAAACAAATAAAACCGGCTGACTGAGCAGCCGGTTTTATCATGAACACACCTTTATACAAATAATTTTTTGTCCTGTTTTTAACTCCACACATATCTTACCATATTTTTGAAAAAAATTAAAGCCCTGTAGAGAGATTTCGTCATTCTGCACAATAAAAATCTCCTTTTTGACCAAGCAGCTATATGCTGACACACCTGAACCAGCCCACTTTTATGTGAACCCTGCTCAGCTTTCACTTATGGCAGACAACCGGTGATTTTTGGAATCTGCGGCCATAGTGAAATATTGCTTTATGGGCGCAATTGTGGTATAATAGTATTTATATTGATACAAGGAGGTCCGCCATGAAACTTCTCGCCATTGATGGAAACAGCATACTCAACCGTGCTTTCTACGGCATCAAGCTGCTTTCCAACAAAAACGGAGTATTTACCAATGCCATTTTCGGCTTTATGAATATATACCTCAAAAACTATGCTGACGTACAGCCTGACGCTGTCGCTGTTGCATTCGACCTTCGCTCACCTACCTTCCGGCACAAGGCAGCAGCCTATTACAAGGCAAACCGCAAGGGTATGCCGGAAGAGCTGGCTCAGCAGCTCCCTATCGTCAAGGAGCTCCTCAGACTTATGGGCATAAAGGTGGTCGAGTGCGAAGGATATGAGGCCGATGACGTCCTCGGCACCCTCTCAAAGTCCTGCTCCAACAAGGGCGCCCAGTGCTATGTGCTCACCGGTGACCGTGACAGCCTCCAGCTCATTGACGAAAATGTCACTGTCCTTCTTGCGACCAACAAGGAGACTATCCGCTACACTCCCGACCGTTTCCGTGAGGACTACGGCTTCGAGCCGATAAAGCTCATCGACCTGAAAGCTCTAATGGGAGACAGCTCCGACAATATCCCCGGTGTTGCCGGCATAGGTGAAAAGACTGCTTCTGCTCTTATCAAGGAGTTCGGCTCCCTTGAAGAGCTGTATGAAAAATATGAGGATTCCGGCCTTACCAAGGGAGTCAAGACAAAGCTCACCAACGGTGCGGACTCCGCAAAGGAAAGTAAATGGCTGGCTACTATCGTCCGTGACGCTCCTATAGACAGTACCCCTGAGAACTATATCCCCACTGAGCCGGACTCTGCCGGTATCAGCAGTCTCCTTTCGGAGCTTGAGATGTTCAAGCTCCTCGACAAACTGGGGATCTCCGCAACTGAAGGCACCAATCAGTCTGCCGCAGCAGAAAAGCCTGCCCCTGCTATCAAGGTCATGGAGTCAGCACTTACGGCTGACGTCATCCCAGGTCTTTCTGAGGTCAGCTACCTTCTCCGAGAAGGCACACTCACAGTCCGCAGCGGTGACAATGTCTATACCACCAATGAAAAACCGCTTATACTGGACTTTCTCAGTTCCGGATGCTCCAAATCCACTGACGATGCAAAGGCTCATTACAGATACGCTATGGCTGAGGGCCGGGAGCTCATCGGGCTGAAAAACGATGCCGCTATCTGCGGCTATCTGCTGAACACATCTGCCTCTGACTACGCTGTGGACAAGCTCTGTGCTGAGTACGGGGTACATTATTACTCCGAAAACGGGCAGTATGCTGACCTTCTTTCACTGGAGGGCCTTATCACTGAACTCCGCAGCAGGATAGAGTCAGAGGGTATGACCGACCTGCTGGAAAACGTAGAGCTCCCCCTCACTGAGGTCCTTGCCGCCATGGAGGATACCGGCATATGCATTGACAAGCAGGGTGTTCAGGACTTCGGCACATACCTCTCCGAGATGATAGAAGAGACTCAGCAGATGATATACGATGATGCCGGTCATGAGTTCAATATCTCTTCACCCAAACAACTCGGCACGGTTTTATTCGACGAGCTTGGTCTCCCGGCAAAGAAAAAAACCAAGAGCGGCTACTCCACCAATGCAGAGGTACTTGAAGAGCTCCGGAGCCAGTCTCCTATCGTTGACAATGTGCTGAAATACCGTCAGTACACAAAACTCAACTCCACCTATGTTGTGGGGCTTCTTGACAAGATCGCTCCCGACGGCCGAATCCATACCTGGTTCAGGCAGACTGAGACACGTACAGGACGCATATCCTCAACAGAGCCTAATATGCAGAATATCCCGGTGCGTACCGAACTGGGCGCAAAGATGAGAAAGTTCTTTACAGCTTCCCCTGGAAAGACTCTCGTGGATGCTGACTACAGCCAGATAGAGCTCCGTGTAATGGCTCACCTCTGCGGCGACAAGAACATGATAGATGCTTTCAATTCCGGCGAGGACATACACACTTCAACTGCCGCTCAGGTATTCGATATGCCCTCGATAATGGTCACTCCTGAGATGAGAAGCGCCGCAAAAGCTGTAAACTTCGGCATAATCTACGGCATTGGTGCTTTCTCACTTTCAAAGGATATAAATACATCCGTGGCTCAGGCAAAGAAGTACATCGCTGACTACCTTGCACGTTTCTCAAAGGTAAAGGAATTCATGGACGCTACCGTGGACAATGCCGTGAGAGACGGTGCTGTAACTACGATGTTCGGCCGCAAAAGACGCATACCGGAGCTTGCATCATCCAATAAAATGCTCCAGGCCGCAGGAAAGCGTATCGCCATGAACACCCCCGTACAGGGCACCGCCGCTGACCTTATCAAAATAGCTATGATAAACGTTTACCGCAGACTCAAAGCTGAAAAGATAGATGCTAAGCTCATTTTACAGGTACACGATGAACTTATCCTCGAATCCGCTGTTGACTGCGCAGACCGTGCCGCTGAGATACTCCGGGAGGAAATGCAGAACGTCTGCGAGATGAAAGTTCCTCTGGCTGTGGACGTCCACACGGGATATTCATGGTATGATGCTAAGGGATGATCAATTGAGGAGCATAATCGACTTCCAAAGAAAAAGGTGCGGTATATTATGAATAAATATTCTCAATTCCCAATTCTCAACTCTCACTTCTCCCCCGCCGTTTTTGAGCAGCTTTCAGAGCTGGACAGACTTTGTGTGGGAGCGGAAGGCTGGTCTGCGGAATCCTTCCGCAGTGAGGCCGAAAAAGAGACCGGCCATGTCCTGTATGTAATGGACAGTGAACGTGTCATCGCTCTGCTTTCCGGCTATCATGCAGTGGGTGAAGGTGATATAACCAGCGTTGCCGTTCACCCGGAATACCGCCGAAGAGGTCTGGCAGAAAAGCTCATAAACGCATTTGAACGTTCACTGCCGGATGATACTGAAAGCATCTTCCTTGAGGTCCGGGAGTCAAATGCCCCTGCTATCGCACTCTATGAAAAATGTGGATTTGTCAGACTGGCAATTCGCAAAAATTTCTACGACAGTCCCCGTGAGAATGCCGTCGTTATGGAGAAGAAATTATGGAAAAAATAAGGCTCGTACCGGTCTCACCGGAATATGCGGAGCAGATAAGAGAATATGCGGCGGAATTTTCTTCCGACCGGTTGAAGGCCGTCCCGGAGGAGGGCAGAGTCCCAGGACTTGACGGTCTGGAAGAGTACCCCTCTGTCAATGAGTGGCTCTGCTTTTGCAGCGAGATGTCCGGAAAGATAAGCTGGTTCCTGTCCGTCCGTGAAAGCGACAATAGAGTTGTCGGAGCACTTTCCCTCCGTCACAGCCTTGAATATGATGACGACGATCCGGAGTTCTGCTCCCATATCGGTTACTCAGTACGTCCCAGCGAAAGAATGAAGGGCTATGCAGCTATGCAGCTCCGGCTGGGACTTATCAAGGCAAAAGAGGCCGGCCTGGATACCGTCAGGCTCATTTGCCGTGATATAAATACCGGCAGTGTCAGGACTATCCTCGCAAACGGAGGCAGATTCGTTGACTCTGTTTACGGCGAGGAGTCCGGTATGACGATCAACCGGTACGATATTAGTTTAGACTAAAAAAGAGGTAATACAAATGCTTATACTTGGAATAGAAAGCTCCTGCGACGAGACCGCCGCAAGCGTTGTAAAGGACCGTCGTGAGATACTCTCCTCCGTTATCTCTACCCAGATAGAGGAGCACAAAAAGTACGGCGGAGTGGTCCCGGAGATAGCCTCCCGCCGTCACTGCGAGAATATCCTCAGTGTGGTGCGGCAGGCTCTTGATGAAGCTCATGTCACACTTGCAGACCTTGACGGCATTGCTGTGACTTACGCTCCCGGACTTATCGGCGCACTCCTTGTTGGAGTCAGTTTCGCAAAGGCTCTGGCAATGTCCGCCGGAAAGCCGCTGATACCGGTACACCATATTGCCGGACATATCGCCACAAACTACCTTACCTTCCCGGACCTGGAGCCGCCCTATCTCTGCCTTGTTGCAAGCGGCGGCCACAGCCATATCATCGAGGTGCTCAGCTACACTAAATTCCGTGTCATAGGCCGTACCCGTGACGACGCTGCCGGCGAGTGCTTTGACAAGTGTGCCCGTGCTATGGGATTCCCCTATCCCGGCGGTGTCCATGTTGACAATGCCGCTCAGTCCGGAGACCCTTCAGCATTCAAGCTCCCTCACCCCGCAGTTGCAGGGAACGAGTTCGATTTCAGCTTTTCAGGCCTGAAAACCGCTGTGATAAACCTCCTTCACAACGCTGAACAGAAAGGCATTGAGGTCAACAGGAACGACCTCTCTGCAAGCCTACAGCACACTATTTCCGACATCCTCACGACCAAGACCATAGCTGCTGCTGAGGCCTTGGGGTATAAAAAAGTCGCCCTTGCAGGCGGTGTCTCAGCAAACTCCGGAGTCCGTGCCGCACTTTCAGCAGCCTGTGAAAAACATGGGTTTGAATTCTTCATGCCTGAGAAAAAGCTCTGCGGTGACAACGGTGCGATGATAGCCTGTCAGGGCAGCTACAATTTCCTTGCCGGCATCACCGCAGATGAGAGCCTCAACGCTATCGCAACGCTTTCTATGGAAGAGATATAAGGTGACGGCTATGGAAAAGAAAAAGGCAACCAACTGCGAGACCTGCACCAACTTCGTATATGATGAGGACTACGACTGCTATGTCTGTATGGTCAATCTGGACGAGGATGAGATGTACCGCTTTTTGCAGGGTACGAACTATGCCTGTCCCTATTACCGTCTTGACGACGAATACGGTGTGGTAAGGCATCAAAACTAAGACTGCCTCCTGCTTACACATCCGATATGCCTGTCATAAGGTCCGCCTATAACAGGGAATAGCTTTTTAAGATTGGACAGATGATGCCTCCGGTGTTATAATAAGAAAAAACAAAAGGAGGATTCACTGATGAAAAGAGTATTAACGATACTGCTGACCATTCCGGCAGCACTGGTCCTGCTCACAGGATGCGGAACAGACAACAGCAGCTCAGATTCAGAAAAAGCTGCGGCATCAAGCAGCTCAGAGGAAATTTCAGAGGAAAAAGACTGCTGCAAGGAAAAGGAGACCAAGGATTGCTGCAAGGATAAGGAAGAAACTGCCGACGTCCCTGACTGCTGCGGCGGATGATAAAGTGATTACAAGTATCTCCAAATATATACAATGAAAAAGGACTGCCCGGCAATGAGCAGTCCTTTTTTCATTATCTGAGCAGCTCCCCAAGAACGGTTATTATGCCGCTCTCCGGGACCAGTCCCTGTTTTTCCGCCTGCCGCACCTGTCCGGTCAGGACCTCCGCAGGATTTTCTTCAAGGAGCTCCCGGCCGTTCTTACTATAGGTCACTGTACAGTCCGGGGAAATTTTCCAGTCCCGGAGAAGATGCTCAAGAGTCTCTTCACTGTCACTGCCGTCAAGTATCACAAGCTCAGTGTAGCCGGTGAAAATAGGCCTGCCGGTAATGAGCTCCGCATTTTCCAGAGCCTGTTCAAGACCTTCGCCCTCTGCATAGACCGTGTCGATGCCATCAGAAAAAAATGAGAACGTCACCTGCTTATTCTCCGTTCCGCTGACCGATACTGCCCTGAGATAGTCCTTGTCATGGACGAGTCCTGATGAGGCGCAGCCTGTAAGAAAAGGCAGTGCCAGCATGACCGGAATGAATCTTTTCAGCATCCTCTTACCCTCCTCGCTTTTGCGCTGTCTGCGGCTGCTCCGAGCATCGGAACGGCCGTCACTGCGGCAAATATCACTGCTGCATTGGAGCTGCTGTAAAGCTGCACCTTCGAGAGAAGTGCTCCGGCGGCTATCATCAGAACGACTGACGCAGCTCCGGCATACTTTTCAGCGGAGGGCCATACCTCACCTATGAGATATGCCGCAGATGCCGCTTGTATGCCTATGGAAAATACAGCATATACAGTGAATACCATGAGAAACAGTGAGTCTATCCTCTGCACCGGAAATGGCTGCGAAAGCTGCGCTGCTGTGACCACGGGGAGTTCAGTCACAGACATTATCCCTCCTGCCACCAGCACCGAAGTCAGCACCATGCCCGTTACAAGCACCAGCTTGCAGGCGAAATACACTGCGGCTGTTCGCCGGGAGTCACCTTTTGCCGCAGGTGCCAGCACAGCCAGACCGCCTACAGCTCCGCTCATTGCAGCACTGCGGAGCACCTCTTCTCCAAAGGAGCGTCCGCTCTCAGCAAGAGTGAGATTCTCCCAATGCGGCGACCTGACTGCACTTATCCCTGCTATGAGCAGACAGCCTGCACCAACGGCAGCTGCTATAAGTGCCGCTCTTGAAACAGCCTTTATCCCCACTGATGAGATGTACAGGCAGACCAGGGCTATCAGACCGGAAATGAGCAGCTTTCCCCATATACCTCCGCTGCTCTCATACGGGATGTATATGTCACGGGAGGTCTCCCACTGTAAATTGAACAGCACACCTCCCCAGTAAATAAAGTATGCGCCGAATACCAGCTTTTCCCCTTTGGTCACTGCACCTCCACGGCGGAGCAGCGGCTGTACTGCCGCCCACTGTATGAAGGTGCCGGCTGCAAGACCTGCTGCGGTCACAAGAGACATACCGCCAGTAAAGCAGAACATGGAAAATGCGTCGCATATCAGCAGCATGGCACATAGCTGCCGGCCGTTTATCTTACTCATGATATTCCTCCACTGTAAATTCCCTGTCCTGCATCTTTCTGAAGCTGCTCCTTACAGCAGTATCCCCCATACCGGAGCCTGCAAAGGGCGACAGCGGTGCCGTATAGGGAAAACCGTAATCCTCTGTAGCGCAGATGTTAACAAGTACTCCGCAGGCCAGCAGGCTTATCCCGAACAGTCCCAGTGCTCCGCCTGCGGCAAGAAATGCAAATCTCAGCATGGTCACAGGAGGATTAAGTTCCGGGACACAAAGGCCGCTCATCACTGCAAGGGCAGTCACAGTGAGCAGAGGTGTACTTATGAGCCCTGACTTCACCGCTGCATCACCTATGATCAGTCCGCTGACTATGCTCACAGAGCCTCCCATAGGCTTAGGCAGACGTATCCCGGCCTCACGGATGACCTCGTACATGAGAAGTACTCCCAGAGCCTCCGTCATAATAGAAAGCGGCGCCTGCCGCTCAGACTCGACCAGTATCATCAGGAGAGTACTGTTCAGGAGTTCAGGATGATGCATGACTATTGCTGTATAAACCGCCGGCAGCAGCACTGCAATGAGAAAAGCTGCGTACTTTATCCAGCGGATGAATGTTGCATAGTAAGGCTTATAGGAGTAATCGTCAAGAGTCTGGAAATTCTCGCAGAAAAGCCGTGGGATGACTATGGCAAAGGGGACTCCGTCCACAAGTATGCCGACTCTCCCCTCAATGAGCTTTGAGCATAGAACGTCCGGCCGCTCTGTAGTGCCTGTGGAGCTGAAAAGCTCGAACCTCCGGCTCTCCACGAATGGTCTGATGTAGCCGGTGGTCAGTACGGATTCCAGCCTTATGCCGTCAAGGGACTTTCTGATGCGTCTAAGGAGCTCTGCCGGGACTCTGTCCTTCATGTAGCATATGCACAGGTCAGTGCAGCTCTTTTCGCCCTTCTGCATCATGTCCATGACCAGCTCCGGTGACTTCATCCGCCGCCTTAGCTGAGACATACTGGTACGGATGGTCTCTGAGAACCCCTCATGGGCTCCCATGACATTTCCCTCCCCGGAGGGCTCCTGTATGCTGCGTGAGGAGTACCCCTGTACTCCGAATCCCAGTGCAGACGGCATCCCCTCTGCTAACAGCACCGCAAAGCCTGAGTACAGCAGTCTGAACAATGTATCATAGTCCTCTATAACAGGCCGGTCAGTGGATAAAAGCAGCTCCTCCTGGATGTAGTGAAAAAGCTCGTGAGGACCCTTCTTCGCAGGTATCGAGGTTATCGGCTCGAATACCAGCTCCGTTATCACAGAGGCGGATACCATTCCCTCACAGCAAAGCAGTACACAGTGTACTCCACCTGCTGCGAAACGGTTTATAAGAATGTCAGATGAGCCTCCGGTCTTTTGTTTTATAAAGTCAATGCTGTCATCCAGCCTGCGGATAAGTCCGCCTTTCATCCTATCACCTCGCTTGTCCTATTATCTGCACAAGTCCGGGAAATATTCCTTATCAATATCAGTCTGTCACCAATTTTTATCCCATCTAAAAAAAATTATTTCAGGCTCTTGTAAAATCCTGCGGAATTTGTTATAATAATATGTAGACCAAATTTTGAAAAAACGGAGGTGCGTTATGAGCTCTGACCCTTATGGGAATTTAATATCTGTCCCCCTATCCGGCAGCAAGCTCTCTCTGCACTGACTTTTGCCGGAAATTCTGGCGAAAGGAGCCGTTCCTGCTGATGCAGGCACATTGAACTTATGATAAAATTTTTCATCAATAAAGACGGAAAGCTGACAGAATGCGAGTCCCCAGAGGTGGGATGCTGGGTATCTGTTGTTGACCCTACTCAGCAGGAGGTCATGGAACTCATCCAGACCTATGGACTGGACAGCGGTTTCGTAAAGTCCTCACTGGATGAGGAGGAGTCCTCACGTATCGAAAGAGAGGATGACCAGACCCTCGTCATCATTGATACCCCTGTGTCCACAGTTGATGAGGACCAGACCCGCAACTTCTATACTCAGCCTATGGGCATCATCATAACTGACGACTTTGTTTTCACTATATCACTGAAAGAGACTCAGATACTCCAGGAGGGTATGCACGGCGGCATACGCAACCTGCGGCCGGAATTCAAGACCCGTTTCGTGCTCCAGCTCCTTCTGAGGATAGCTGCTCTCTTCCTCACTCACCTGAAACAGATAGACAAGATTTCATCCGCTGCCGAGCAGCAGCTCCACGACGCTATGAAGAATGAGCTCCTCATGCAGCTCCTTGCCCTCGAAAAGTCACTGGTTTACTTCTCCACTTCCCTCAAGGCCAATGAGGCTACTATTGAGAAAATATTCCGTGGAAGAGTTATAAAGCTCTACGATGAGGACCAGGACCTTCTGGAGGATGTGCTCATCGAGATGAAGCAGGCTATCGAGATGGCCAGTATCTACACGGGCATCCTGTCCAGTATGATGGACGGATTCTCCTCCATAATCTCAAACAACCTTAACCTGGTGATGTGGCGTTTGACTATTATCACAGTGATACTTGAGATACCAAATATCATGTTCGCATTCTACGGCATCAACACAGTGGACCTGCCTATGCCGTACACCTGGTTTGCTATAACTCTCACCGTTTTCCTCACAGGCATAACTGCATTTGCACTGATGAAATGGAAAAAGAAATAGTAAGGGAGGCCGCAGGCGGCCCCCCCTTTTTCATAATCTCCGCCCTGAGCATCCAATACGAAAGGAGGCCGTTTATGGCACAGTACGCTGACATACGTAACGACTGGAAAAAGCTCCTGCCATTCGCCGCAGGTATACTTCTCTGTGGGGCTGTGGTATTCATGGCTCTGTCAACTACCCTGCTCAGCAAAAGATACGTTCAGAAAGCCTTCACCGACAACAGAGTCTACGTTGAAGTCACAGACTCCATACGCTCAAAGGCAAAAAAAGCCTGGCTTTCTTCGGACCCTCCGGCAAAAGCACGTGACAAGGCCGACTCGATAATGCAGGAGGTCATCACTGAGGAAGCTGTGCGGAAAGAGGCCGACGCCGTATTTGACCAGCTCTACAGCGGCAAAAAAGTCTCAGTGGACGGCCGGTATCTCCAGAGCAGCATCTCAGAAAAAGCTCACAGCTATATTGCCCGTGAGGGGCTCTCGCTCTCTGCATCTGAGACTGACAAGCTCATAGAAAAGGCCGTCAGCTCCGGCCGTGATACCATTGACATCAGCAGCTATACTGACAAGCTGCCTGTCTCCCTCAGCGGTGGGACCTTCAGAGCGGTACTCTTTACCGTACTTGCAGCGGCTGCACTGGCAGCGGTGTACTTTCTCAGTGAGGACCGTATGAAAGCCTTCGGGACTGCTCTCCTGACCGCCGGAGGACTGGTGCTTATCACAGGAATGATACTCAGCTCCGCATTCAAACCTGATGAGATGTCCCTGCCCCTTGACTCCCTGACCAAAGCGGCATCTGCACTGAAAAGCGCAGTCACTTCACGCTGTATCATCTCCGGTATCATAACCGTACTTGCAGGCGGAAGTCTGCTGTTCATCAGCAAAAGAAGTTACTGAGTATCTATAACCAAACGGCGCACATAAGTGTGACGCGGTCTTTGTGCGGTGTTGCCTATATTACTAATATGAAACAGGATTCAGAGGGGCAAATTAAATGCGTATTTATGAAATGGAATCGTCGAAGAAAGGAAAGTTTTTTCTTGCGGCAGAATTTGAAAAGCGAGTTTCAGCGTACGAATCGACTACAGGCAGAAAACTCGGAGAATATAGTACTCATTTTCAAAGTGGCGGAAAGCGAATGTGTATTGCTGACAGTGGAAAATATTTTGCGGCAGCTGCATATAGCAGATTCGGTATAACTCTGTTTGAATTGGTGACCGGCGCTGAACTCTGGACTACAAAGGAAGTTAAAAGAGTACAGCGGATCTGCTTTTCTGCCGATGAAACAATGCTGTTTGCTATCAATGAAGATAATAAACTATACACAATGTCATTAACGGACGGAAGTGTCATTTCAGTTGAAAATGGGATCAAAAAGATATTTTCCAATCACCCGCTTGATGTAAAACTAACGAAAAATGAGTGCCTCATATGGAATGAAGTGTCAGCAAGTCTTACAGATAAAAAAGTTCTTTGTTTATGTTTCGGAAACAACAAAGTATTCTGTACGATCATGTGCGGTGGCATAATGTGTTTTTCTGAAAATGGCAATGAGCTTTGGTATGCAGAAAATAAGTTTGAAGAGCATTATGTAAAGCTCTGCTACTGTCCTAAATTTGACTTTATAATAGGCCTTGGATATAAATATGGTTCTTCAAGAACCGAACCTTTTTATTTTACTGATGCCTATTCTGCTGAAAAAGGTAATATTATTTTCTCAGTAGGACTAAGAGATGATTCAGTTTATACCTTCATTGACAATGGCGAAAGCATTGTTTCAGGAACAGGAAAGGTATATACACTCAGTGAAAATGGTTATATCTTGAACGAGAAACATTTTAATATGTAAATCGTAATTTTTTCTCACAATAGAAGATCCTGCTCTATATGAATAAAATCATACTGTAAATTTCCCGCAGCACTGCCTCGGTGGACTTCTATATGAACGGCGCACTATCCGAAGTGCGCCGTTTTATTTATGCTGTTATTCTCCCAGCAGGAACCTGCTGAGTCCCACAAGGTCCGCCACATCATATATTGTCTCGCCTGCAATGAGTGACTTTCTCATAAGGCAAAGGTCAAAGGCATCTACCCGGCCGTCCTTGTCAACGTCCCAGGACTTCACTGAGGGAGCCTCATAGCCGTAGAATGTGAGCTCGTTCATATCTCCGCCCTCCTTGACTATTTTCAGGCAGTCAGTTGGTGCAGAATCAGGAGTGAGAGTCACTGCCCTGTACATATACCCGCCAAGGTCACTGGACCAGAGCAGCTTGCCGGTGTGTGCGTCGTAGACTGATATACCGCCGGTGCCGTAGGTATCATATACGGAGAAGCCGTTGAACACACAAGGCTTGTCAAAAAAGGCATATGCTGTAACACCGGAACCTCCTGCGCTGGTGGAAGGAGCTGACATACCGGCAGTACTGCCGTATATCGGGTCAGGCATGGAATCAGGCTCGTCAAACATCTTGTAGACCCGTCCAAGAGTACTGTCGGAAGGCTCCGCTGTCAGGTCACAGACCTCCGTTGACTTATCCTCACTGAGACTTATCTCCTTGGGTCTGAGCTGAGTATTCTGCCCGTTGACTATGGTCTTTTCCTTACCGGAAAATATCAGATATACAGGTGTTTCAGTTACGTCAACAGTGACGCTGCCGCCGGTGATGTCCAGCTTTGAGGTCGTTCCCTCAGCAAGCTCTGATGGGACTGTCAGATATGCGTTTGACTTGCCCTCCGCAGAGACCTTGTACCCCTTGACGGTCTTATCTTCATTTGTAGGTGACCAAAGGCACTTGATGATGTCCCCGGACCTGTCCTTGAATTCCAGCATCTCCACACCGTCTGAAATGGTCTCGCTTTTGAAGTCGGCATTTTTCAGCACGTTCGTCATGCAGGAGAGATAGTACCAGGCCTTCTTCTTGCTCCACTCGCCCTTGCCTGTAACAAGTCCGGAATTGTAATAAACTCCCTCTCCTTCGTCACGGAGCTGGAATTTTGTCATCCGGTCAACACCCTCAGCCATTGCTGCAAGATATGTCCTTGAAACTCTCTGAGCGTACTTTGTCTGATAATTCTCATCGTCGTGGGCATCAACTCCCTCCTGCTCACAGTCGCCCATGGGTATCTCAAACTCCGATATCCACAGCTCTGCACCGGGAGCATTCTTGGCTATCCATTCCTTCAGCTCACGGACTCTGCTCCGGAAATCACTGTCCTCTACATTATATGTGCCAGGCCCCATGTGAACGTTTATGATGTCAACTGCGAACTTTCCGTCGGAGCGGTTGTAGTCGAACCAGAGTTTCATCTCGTCAAGGTACTCGATAAGTGTTGACTCCGGCGAGAGCAGTCCTCCTACAGCAAGACGGAAGTCCGGGTCAGCAGTCTTGACTCCCGCATTCGGGATAGTCCCCTCGTGTCCGTCGTAATCAGCGGAACACATCGCAGCAAGCTCATAGGGGGTGAAGTAATTCGCCTTGCCTGCCCAGCTCTTATTGGGCTCATTGCAGTTTTCAAGAGCATCAAGCAGTCCCATTCCCACCTTCGGTTCCTGAGCATCAGTGATATTCAATGTGGAAAGGGCGATGTCCTTGTTGCTGCCGTAACGTGCAGCTACCTGATACATGGCCTGGGCATGGACTGCATAGCTTTCCGGGTCGAGGGTATCCGCACCGGCCGGCACGGGTATCTCGTTGGCCTTCTCGCCGCCGGAGATGACTGTACTTCCTCCCTGGAAGCATGGAATAATACTTATTCCCCTGTCCTTCATAGTCGAATAAAAGCTGTCCATGTCGCCCCAAGTTCCCTGAGTGAACTTCACTTTTCCGGAGTTGTCAAGGAGCCAACTGAAATTGTGATACTCTCTTGCATTTCCCAGAGCCATCATGGCAGTCATGGGGTCATCTATAAATACATTTGAACCGGCTGTCTGTCCGGCAGTCAGCTTAACGCTCTTTGCCGAGGACTTAGGAGCTGTCTTAGCCTTCTGCTCCTCTGTAAGCTCCGATACCTTATAGCCGTACAGTGCAAGCTCACTGACTCCGGTGTCACAGTAGTCAGAACTGAAGTGCAGATAACGTGTTGGACGAGGGTCATCGAACTTTATTGCCCTCCATGAATTATACCAGTCCATAGTCTGAGTGGCAACGGTATTCCAGGCAAAGGGCTCGCCGTCTGATATAGTCCAGACGGGAGTTCCGTTGGTGTCAAGCAGCGCCGCTCCGGTTATCACATAGTTGGCGCCGAAGTCGATATAAAAGGATGCGGCTCCGTACTCCATTTGCTGATTCGGAGTCCAGTTGGAACGTGATGTAGCCGCAAATGTCTCTGCATCCACCTTCATGCTGTCCAGCGATGCGGGGACCTTGTCCTGGTCATCAAACAAATAAGAAACATCCCTCAGATAGCCTGCTCCCAGGTGGACTATATTTTCTTCACGTACCGTAAACTGTGATATATCCAGCAATTCAGCAGCAGGAGCCTCCTCTGAATATGCCGGCACCGCAGGCATGGTCATCATTGCTGTCATTACCGCTGTAAGGACTGCTGTAAAAGTCTTTATCCTCATGTCAATACCCCCGTTTTCTGATAAGCTATAGCAGTATTCTGCTACTTGTCAACATAATTTTAAATCGATGCTGATTCACTCATACTTACTATAAATTGTATCATATTGCAGAAAAGTTTTCAAGATAACAGGGCAATTATTAACAAAAACGTCAAAATGATAGTCAGTCTATCAATTACGCGCAGTATAATCACTCATCTTTATGAAAAATAGTTATATTCCACCCCTTGTTTTTGTCAATAATCTCAAAAATACATAAAATGGACACTTTTCTATTGACAAGTTGCCCCTCAGGATGTTATTATATATAAGGTAATTGAGATAATGATATATGGGATATCCGGCTGTGAGGCGCTGCGTCTCCGGCGGCTTTTTATGTGATATCCTTCCAAGGAGGACGGGAAAGCCCATGGAACGTGCCTTTCTTTTCAACGGCATCGGCTCGAAGCCTGAAAAACTGCTTGTAAAGCTCCCACCAGAGCTCATGGATAAATATGAAGTCTACCTGGACCAGACCTTTACAAGGCTCGGCCTGAACAAGGACATCGAAAAAAACAAAGCCTACGACGGCAGAGTCGCTGAATGGGTCATCTCCCTCATCTGCGACAGAGTCGTATATGAATACTACATAGAAAAAGGTATTATCCCTGATATAGGTGCAGGCTACAGCTCAGGCATCGTAAGCATAAGCGGATGCTTCGGCGCAGTCAGTCATGATTTCGCCCACGATATAATCATGATGAACCGCTCCACTATGAGATGCCTGGAGGAACATGACGTAAAGCTCGACATGGGTGTCGTCATCGGTTTTTCCTACGATGATGCTTCAAAAGTCCTGGAGGGACATTTCTCACCGGATGAGCTCATCATAGGCTGCGGAAACTCAAAATTTCACGTTACGCTCAGCGGCTATGCCGACGCTGTGGAAAAAGCCCTTGAGCTCTGTCAGGAAGAGGGCGCTATCAAGGTGTTCAGCCTTGGCATAGGTGTCGCCTACCACCACCCGATAATGAAAAATTATTCCCAGGAGTACGTTGACCTCTGCGGTCAGGACGTCTACTCCGACCCATTGTATCCGATACTTTCTATCTTCGACTACAGGATCATGACAACAGGTGCAGACATAATGAAGGAAAACCAGCTCAACGTCTACTCCCCCATACGCTGGGATATCGCCCTGACTAAAATGGAAGAGCTCGGATGCAGAGAATTCTTCGACGTCAGTGCTAACGGTGCTGTGAGCAAGTTTTCAAGACTTAAACGAAAATGTAAGATATACACTTTAGAGGACATTTATTCCTGAATGTGGCTATCTTGACATACAGGCAGGTATACTGCCCTATCTTTACATTATATTTCAATGGAGGCATTTGCAATGAGAGAAATCACACCTGAGATAAGAGAAGAGATAAAGGACATGATCTTTGACTACTACGCTGAAGAATGCGAAGTTGACAAGGACGAGATCACTATGGAGACAAATCCCCAGAATGACCTTGGAAGTGACTCACTTATGTTCGTTGAGCTCATCGAAATGACTGCTGATAAGTACGACATGGACATCAAGCTCCAGGCTATCGGCAAGTATATGCTCAAGTCCCCTATGGATACAATGAAGGACGTTGTTGATATGTTCTGCAAGATCTATCAGTACGGAAACGACATAGTTGATCAGTGAGAGGGTACAGATGCTGAGATCTAATTTATCAGAGCTTTGCGCCGAGGATAATATAGCTGTACTCACCATTGACAACGGACCTAAGAACCTGCTCACAGAGCCGGAATTCATAGACCGTAAGGAGCTCCTCGACTGGCTGGATGCAAATCCGCAGGTCGGGGCTCTTGTCATAACCGGAAGAGGAAAGCACTTCTCCCACGGCGCCGACGTTTCTCTCTTCGGCAGCGCCGAAGGCAGCGGACTCTCTGAAAAGCTGGAAAATGCCAGAGAGCTCCTGAGAACTATAGAGAGACTGCCTATTGTGACAGCCGCTGCAATAAACGGCGGCTGTTTTGGCGGAGGTCTGGAAATAGCCATGAGCTGCCAGTTCCGCATCGCATCCCCAAAGTCCAGACTGGGCCTTACAGAGGTCATGCATGGGGTAGTCCCCGGCATGGGCGGAATGGAAAAGCTCAGCCGGATAGTCGGAAAAGAAAAGGCTATAAGAATGATACTCGGCTGTGAGATGCTCTCCGCCGAGTCAGCCCTTGAAGCAGGTCTCATCACTAAGATAAGCGATGAGAAGGACTCTCTTGAAGAGACAAAGGCCTTCGTGAAGGACCTCCTTGAGGGCAAGAGCATCACTCAGATAAAGGCTGTCATAGATACGATAAACCGTGGACTTGCCGGTGAGGAGGACCCCTCAAAGGGCAGGTTCGAGGAAACCCTTGCGGAGGTATCCGGCAGATGATACGCTGTTCATACGAACTCACCGTGAGAGGCTATGAGCTTGACTCCTTCGGCCATGTCAACAACTCCGTGTACCTTCAGTACGCAGAGACAGCAATGTGGAACATATTCAGGGTAAAAGGCCTCCTTGACGCTATAAATGCCGAGGGACTTTTTCCGGTAATACTGGAAAGCTCCCAGAGATATATCCACGAGCTGCATATGCTGGACGAGGTAAGAATAGATTCACAGATGAGCTGCTCAAGCGGCATCGTCAGGTACAAGCATAATATCATAAACAAGACCACCGGACTCCTGGCCTGCCGTGTGACCGGCAAGCTGGCATACGTCAACAGAGAACGCATCATTTGTGATGTTCCGGAGGCTGTAAAAAAATGTCTGGAGAGTGATTCAGATGAAATTGGAATTAGAAATAAAGATTGACGAATTAGAAGTAAAGATCTACGAATTCGTAACAGAGATCCATGGGCTCAGGGACATGGCAGACCTTCCTTCGATCTCCGATAGGATAGGTTCACCGGCTCTTCTTATGGTGTACCCGGAGGATAATGCGTTCTGCACAGATGATGTCTGGGACTTCTTCATGGAGTCACCTTTCATCACTGCCACAGTAGGCAAAGGTATCCCGGATCATCTTATCGATTTCTTCGACCTGAAGATCAAAGAAGAGGACGCTGAGGGCTATGCAGAAAAGCTCTTCAAGGATAAGACCCGCCGTCAGGTGGATCTTATCACTGCCTGCTTCGTCGCTGCCAGAAAGGAAGCCTCAGAGGAAGAGCTGCTCAGGCTGGAGTCTGAGACCTTCTACAGACTCATGGCTGATAAGAACGGAGGTGCAGTCTGATGGGTGCGAACAACGGAATGATACTCGAAAAGGACAACGGCATCCTCATACTCACTATGGACATGGAGGGCAATAACCTCATGACCGCTGACTTCTTCCGTGAGTACGAGAGCATAATGGCCGAGATAGAGGACCAGGCCGCTCAGGGCGGATGCAGGGGCCTTATCATACAGGGCGCAGGCCGACATTTCAGCGTTGGCGCTGACGTGGACGCTCTCTCAGAGAGGTCCGCAAAGGAAGTTTTCAACGAGGAGACAGGTGAACTCCCCGAAGGTCACATAAAACAAAAGCATTTCTTCACATTCCTGCACAAGCTCCCCTTCCCCACGGTAAGTGTGGTGACCGGATTCTGTATAGGCTCAGGCAGTGAGATTGCTGTCAACTGCTGCTACAGAGTCATCGAGAAGAACGCAAGAGTAGGTCAGCCGGAATCTACCTTCGGCATACTCCCTGCACTTGGCGGAGTTGCAAGGACTATCGCTATCTGCGGTATTCAGAATGCCTACGAGCTGGTAATGTCAGGGGAGCTTATCCCCGCTGAGAAGGCCTTTGAGATAGGCTGGGCAGATATTTTCGCAGCTAAAAAGCAGGGACTCGCTGAGGCTGTGGCTCTCATCGAGCAAATCTCTGCACAGGGAACGTTCGACCCGGCTAAGCGTGACTCATATCTTTCGGAATATTTATCCAAGAAGGAGGGTACATCACTATGAGAATAGGTATTGTCGGCTACGGCAAAATGGGCAGGGACATTTTCAGTCTCCTGTTTGACAAGATAAGAGAAGCAACCTTCGTTGTCTACGACATAGCAGGCAACGAGGAGGAGAATACAAAGGAAGTCAACAAGACTCTTGAGAAGAGCCTCAAGCGCAAAAAGCTCACTAACGCTGAGTATGAGCTGAAAAAGACTAACTTCAAGTTCACATCAGACCTCAACGACTTCAAGCTCTGCAATATCATTATAGAAGCAATATATGAGGACATGGCTGCAAAGAAGGAGCTCTTTGCAAAGCTGGAGAAGATAGCAAATCCTCTCTGCCTTTTCGCCACTAACACCTCCTCCCTTGACATAGCTGAGATATTCAGCGATATTGAAGTCAAGAAGCGCTGCATGGGCATACACTTCTTCTACCCTGTAAAGCTCACAGGCTTCGTGGAGTTCAACATCCTCCCGGAGACTGCATCAATATTCATCAGAGATACTTCTCCCATAATCCTGGGATGCGGAAAGACTCCTATCACATTCTCCGGACAGTATCACATGTATCTCAATCAGATACTCGCCTGCATGGTCTCCCATGCTATCAGGCTCACCGAGGAGCTCGATGTCTCACCTGCTGAGCTTGACAAGGCTCTCAGCGGTATATTCTCCGTTGCAGGCCCCTTTGAGGTCCTTGACTCAGTAAGTCTCGGTCTTATGGCCGGAAGTCCTGAGAGCTTCCTCATCGAGCGCAATAAGGCCCTCCTGTCCTACGGCTTTGAAAAGATGAACGGCTGGCTGGCTCAGGGCTGTCCTAAGGAGTCCGGCAAGTTCCTTGACTTCGCCGCAGAGAACATCCCTGCTACGGGCAAGAGTACAGACAGCGCCGAGCTATCAATGATAGCTATGATACTTAACGAGACTGTCAATGCAAGCATCGAGAGCGGCATGAAAAATATCCTCGCTGACGCTATACAGGATACACTGGGACTTTCAAAGTCACCGGCAGATTACTATAAGGAATTCGGTGCCGAGACCATTTTTGCAGAGCTCGACAGACTCAGCTCCGCTTATGGCTGCGGCACATACGTCCATAAGGACAAGGCAGCCTGGGACAAAATCCTTGGCTGAGAAAAAGAGGTTTTATTTATGAAAAAAGTTGTAATCACAGGCATCGGAGCAGTTACTGCCATAGGCAATACCGCTCCTGAGTACTGGGAGAACCTCATCGCCGGAAAGTGCGGCATGAGGACTATCACCCGTATCCCCCTTGAGGGCCATGACTCTACTGTTGCGGCTGAGGTGGACTCCTCATTCGAGGCTGAGGCAGCGAAGTACTGGAAAAAGCGTCAGCTCAACGCCACCACTACTACCACAAGAATGGGCCTCGCATCCGCAGGAGAGGCTATCGCTGACTGCGGTGTTGACACCGAGACCTATGACGGAAGAAAGGTCGGCGTTATCTACGGAGTCATAGACAACTCCTATGAGGACTACGAGCTTGACAAGCCGCTTAACATCACTCTGAAAAAGATGCCCAATGAGCTCCCTGCTCTGGTATCTATCAGATACGGCTTTACAGGCCCTGCCTTCAACGTCAGCACTGCCTGTGCATCTTCCGCATACGCTATCGCTCTGGGCAAGCAGTTCATCGAGTCCGGTCTCTGCGACATGGTAGTTGCCGGCGGTATCTCAAATACTGTTACTCACCTTGTTGTAAGCGGATTCAATCAGCTCCTTGCAATGTCAGTCAACCCCAACCCCGATACTGCCGCAAGACCCTTCACCAAGAACCGTGACGGCTTCATCATGGGCGAAGGCGGCGGTACTGTAGTACTGGAGTCAGAGGAGTCTGCAAAGGCAAGAGGTGCTAAGATATACTGTGAGCTGGCAGGAGCTTCAATGTGCGGAGAGGCCTTCAACCTCACTGCTCCCAAGACAGACGGTGTCGGAATGGCTGAGTCCATGAGAATGGCTCTGGACAATGCCGGTATGTCCCCCGATTCCGTTGACTACATAAACGCTCACGGAACTTCAACAGGTCTCAATGACCTCTATGAGACAAAGGCTATCAAGGAGGTATTCGGCGATAAGGCATACGACATCCCGGTATCCTCAGTAAAGGCCGCTATCGGTCATACCCTCGGCGCCGGAGGTGCTCTTGAGGCTATCGCCTGCATCAAGGCTATCGAGACAGGTATCGTACCGCCTACTATCCACTATGACGAACCGGACCCGGAGCTCGACCTGAACTATGTTCCAAACAAGGCTCAGGAGCATAAAGTGGATGCTGCCATCTCCAATTCATTTGGTTTCGGCGGACATAACGCAACTCTGGTATTCAAGCGCTGCAACTGAAAGCAGCCAGCAAACAGCTATAATATAAGGAAGAAAAGGATATAACCATGCCAATAGCACAGATGAAAACCAACTTCAGATTCCCCTCCCCGGAGGACAGAACAGCCTTTCTCGACGAGTCCGCAAAAGAGCTCTCAGCTATACTGAGAAAGCCCCTCCCTGCTGTCATGGTAATGCTGGACGACTGCTCCATGTACATGAACAGCTCGGAGGATACGGTGTTCTTTGCAGAATTCCGCTACATCCTTCCCCAGGAGTGCGCTGATGACAAGCCTGCATTTCTGAAAGAGCTTGCGGACAGGATGCTCGCCCTGATACAGAAACACACCCACGTTGACCCCTACCGCATCTATATGCAGTTCACCGAAATGACCCGTGAGGGCGCATGGCGGTATACAGGTCAGTAAGAAAGGAAAGATATATATGAAATGGGCAATCAGAGACCTTCTCAACCCCGTCGTTACACGCTCCCTCCTCTATGGCAGCGACCCCTTTGATATAGAGTACATCCTCAAAAAGGTAGACGCTATCAAGGTCATGAGCGGCAAGCAGATACAGGCCGTATGGCTCGGCGAGTGGGGCGAGAAGATAAAGCGCTATACTGAACTTATGGAAAAGGCTGAGTCCGCAGGCAGAAGGATAGCTGCAAGAGCATATGCCAAAATGATAACTCAGTGCCATTATGCCTGCTTTATGATAAACATTGAGGACCTTGAGCATAAGCGTGAGATATACGCCGGCTTACAGGAGAGCTACAAGCACTACATCTCCCTCTGTGACAACAAGGTGGAGTATGTGGAGATAGACACTCCCTTCGGAAAGGTCCCAGCTTACATTCACTACCCCGACGACGGCAGCAAAAAAAGCTACCCTGTAGTACTCACATACTCCGGCATCGGAAGCTGCAAGGAAGAGCTCGAAATGCTCTCTGACCCGCTCAACGAAAGAGGCATTGCGGTTATAACTCCCGATATGCCCGGTGCAGGAGCAGCTATAATCAGCAACAACATCAAGTGCGGAGGTCCGCAGCTCGAATCAGCCTTTGAGGCTATCTACAAATTCGTTGAGGACCGCCCGGAGCTTGACGAGAACAATATGGCCAACTTCGGACTCTGCATGGGCGGCGGCTATGCCTTCCGTGCAACTGTAAAGCGTCCCACAGTCAAGGCCTGCGTGAGCCTCTTCCCACTGCTCATGAACTTCGCTGACCAGAGCAGCATACCGATATGGATGAAAAAGGGCAAGTGGAGCTCCTATCAGTACAGTGACGACTACCTCGACGGCATGAGAGTCCTCGAAGAAGGCACACACGGCGTTGACTTCCTCATGGCATACAGCGACGACGACAACTGGATGTCCCCTGAGGCTACCCAGAAGCTCTGGGACAAAGCCCTGGGCGAAAAGGAAAAGATATACATTGCCGAAAAGCCTTCCTACGTTTCAGAGGAGACTATCATGCACGCAATGCCAGTCGGCGAACAGTACCACTGGGTAAAGCACGAGGCTGCTGACTTCATTTCAGCAAGACTTAACGGAGGTAAGTGAGATGTCAGAAAATTTCTTTGATTACTATGCCGGCTATGCCGAAAAAACTCCCGATAAGCCGGCTCTCCGCATAGACGACGAGACCGTATCCTACAAGGAATTCATGGAGCGTACCGCTGTCCTCGGCTCTGCTATGAAAAAGCTGGGCATAGGTCCGGACGATAAAGTGGGCATCTGTATGCCTAACAGCATCGAGTGGTACATCGTGTTCTGGTCCGCAGTAAGAATAGGTGCTCAGCCTGTCCCCATGGACCCTCAGAGCGGCTCCCTGGAGCTTTCAAGGCTCATCCCTGCTACAACTTCAAAGGTGCTCTTCGTCACCGAGAAATACCGCAATAACAACATTATCGGCGCTGTAAGCGCCCTGGTGCCCGGCCAGCTCTCCCTCGATAAGGTAGTATGCTTTGCTCCCGATGAGGCTATCCCCGCTGACAGCACCTACGTTTCCGCTGAAAAGTTCATCGCTGAGTTCGGCGAAAAGGAATGCGATATATACCAGCCTGAGTACCTGCATACTATGTCACTTGCCTGCACATCAGGCAGCACAGGTACTCCTAAGATACTCTCAGTTCCTTCCGGCGGATTCCTTTCCACCCAGAAGGAAATGGGCGACTACCTCGGATTTACCGCAGATGACGTTATGATGCTGGGCATGACCCTCTATCATCAGGGCGGCTTCGGCATGGGACTCCAGATGTCACTCAAGGGCGGTACAGTTATGTATCAGCCACAGTTCAACCCAATATCCTTCCTGGAGACCGTTCAGAAGTACAAGGTCAACATAATCCAGCTCACATCCACCCTTGCAAAGGTCCTCCTGTCCACTCCGGACTTCGACAAATATGACCTTTCAAGTGTCCGCATCTGCTACTTCGCAGGAGAGGTCCTCCCCAAGGAGATAGCTGATACCTTCGTTGAAAAGCTGGGCATAAGAGTTGTAAACATCATTGGTTCCTCTGAGACCTGCACTATGGTAGTATGGGACTCCGCTACAGATGCCGGCACCGACCCCAGCGACTTCCGCAAGCTGTCCTTCACAGATTTCAGAGTCATTGACGAAAAGCATAACGACGTTGCAGAAGGCGAAGTCGGCGAGCTCTGCGTATACACTGACGGTGTTATCCTCAATTACTTCGGCAACCCTGAGCTCTCCGCTGAGAAGATACTCACCGACGAGCAGGGCAGACGCTGGTTCTGCACAGGCGACCTTGTAAACAAGCTCCCGAATGGTATCGTTCGTTTTGCCGGAAGA
Source organism: Ruminococcus flavefaciens (assembly GCA_902762855.1). Classification (GTDB taxonomy): domain Bacteria; phylum Bacillota; class Clostridia; order Oscillospirales; family Ruminococcaceae; genus Ruminococcus; species Ruminococcus flavefaciens_V. Next base: position 18,606 of record CACWPR010000024.1, on the reverse strand, counting down.
AGCAAGCGTATCATCAAGCGTGGAGGAAATCTTGTCCATGCTGAGGAGGTTGAGGCCTGCCTGCTGACTCATCCAAAGATAGCAGCAGCCGCAGTCACCGACGAGCCCCATCCGGTTATCGGACAGCAGATAGTTGCCTATATTCAGCCTAAGGGCGACGAAAAGGTCACCCGTGGTGAGCTGGCTCGCTATTTCGACGGCAAGCTCTCCGCCTACAAGGTCCCCGACAAGGTAGTCCTCGTTGAGGAGATACCCAAGGACATCGGCAAGATACAGTTCAAATACCTCAGAAAGAAGGAATATAAATAATGAACAACCTTAATTTTGATGAATTCAAGCAGGCTATCTCCGATTACGTCGGAGTTGACCCCTCTGAGATAACCAGGGATACTGACGTTTACGACGACCTCTTCCTTGACTCTCTCGGACTTTTCGGTCTCGGCTCAGAGATAACCGATACCTACAAGCTCAACATCCCCCTTTCACTGGTAGCGTCCATAAGCAAGGTGGGCGAGATATTCGACCTTCTCAACGAAAAAGGCACTCCCGTAGAGGACTGATATGGTACTTTTCTTTCTCCCCCATGCAGGAGGCTCTGCTAAAAGCTACAGCTCCTTCAAGCGCTTTCTGCCAAAGGAGCTCAGAGTGGTCCCTATGGAGCTCTCAGGACGCTTCACACGTTCCTCTGAGCCTATGCTCACCGACATAAGAGAGTGTGCCGCCGACCTGCTGAAAGTTCACGGAGACCTCATCAGAGAAGGCGAATATGCGGTCTTTGGTCACAGCATGGGTACTCTCCTCACATCGGAGCTCGTCCGTCAGGCACAGGCTGCCGGACTGGGTTCCCCGGCTCACGTTTTTCTCTCCGGAAGATGTGCACCTGATGTGGAGATAACGTGCTTCCCGGACTCAGACAAGGCTCCTGATGACAAAATCGTTGAGTTTTTCTCTTCAAACGGACTTTCAGGTGCCGCTCCTCCGATAGCAGATGAAGAACTGGTACGCACTCTGAACCGTGTCCTCTGTACTGACGTCCGCATGGCAGAGAGCTACAGGCTCTCTCCCGACAAGCTGGACTTTGGCTGTGATATTACCGTTTTCTGCGGAACTGAGGATGTTATGCTGAAAGGCCTGGACCTGAACAGCTGGAGCCGCTTTACTTCCGGTTCCTGTCAGGTAGTCCCGATGTCCGGCGGACATTTCTACTATCAGCAGCATAAAGAAGAACTTTGCAGGATAATAAAAGAAAAAATATGCTGAGACAGCACCATGTCTGTTCCAATATAAAAAACATACCCCGAAGTGATATTTACTCCGGGGTATTTTTATATCTGGTCACTGGGACATCTCTCGTTTGAATACATAGTATTCCGGTCTCATTCCGCCATAAATATAGTTTCCCATTTTCCATTCTATAAATAAATATTCTGTACCGTTTTTTGCTGTACCGTTTTTTGGGGCAGCTTTTATGAGATACTCCGGCTCAAAGCGGATATTCTGGAACAAAATAAGCGCAGTAACGGTAGCCGTCGTCACTGACATAAGAGCATAGCGTACTGCTTTGGGGTCAAATTTACGTATTATCCAGAATATAAAAGACGCTGCCGCTGTTATCAGAAGTGGCTCGGCCATAAAGAAGTACCTGTCACAGCCGTCGTCAAAATCAGGGTAGTAAACGGTAGATGCTACTACTATGTAAAGTGTCACTGACGCTGCAAGAAGTATGAATGCTCCAGGAGAAACTGCTGTTATCCGGTGGGGAATGCTCTTTATGCGTGATACTGTCCCCTGTCTTAACCTTTTCATCCATTTCTCGTTTCTGAACAGAAATAAAAGCGGAAGTGAAAGGATAATGAGCAGCAGAAGGCCGGTCCAGAAATAGATGAACCACTCGGTACTGATATATCTGAATCCGGTGAGTTCTTTTACTATTATGCTGCTGAAAAGTCCATGGAACTGTTTCAGACTCGGTTCACCTGAATACTTGATACGTCCGCTTTTCAGGTGTTCAAATGTTGCCGGGAATGCTGCAAAGGAGAGCAGGACTCCTGCAAGAGCAGAAAGCCCGAAAAAGAATGCCTTTTTCACCTTTCTTTTAGCAAATAGATAAAGGCATTCCAGAAGTGTTATCACAAATGCCGTCACAAGGAAGAAGTGCTGAGTCATAGCACCAAGAAATGCTATGACACAGACCCATATATAGTCTCTTCTGCGTGGCTTTTCAGAGTCCAGCAACGAAAGTGCAAGATAGGCGTATATTACCATAAACATGGTAAGCATACCATAATTTCTCAGAAAAATAAAGTTGCTCTGCCCTGCAAGGCTGAACCCCCAGAAGGCACATACCAGCAGTCCCGCCGCCCTCGACCTGCAAAGTCTCGATGCGAGCAGAAACAGGAATATCTGAGTTACAATAAGACATATCACGTTTACGATGTAGGCATACCACCAGGAGAACTTCCCGGTGAATACCGAGCTTATGGTGTGTATCACAGCATAATAGAGCGGAGGATGCACCTCTTGTGAAAGGTTAGACCAGACATTGTCATAGCGGAACCGTGTATTTTCATCGGTACGCTCATAGTCATAAAAGTCCTTTCCGGTCATCCATATATCGTAATTGTCAGGCACCTGCAAGGAACTTCCGTAGAGGAACGGCCTGTCATAGCTGTTTGCAAGTCCGTAGCTAAGGTTCTCATCCTCATGGTATGCAGTCTTTTTAACTGCAAAACTGTAGGTATTCAACACTATCTGAACTATTATCAGCACTCCCAGCAGAATAGCGAAAATCGTACTATGAGAGCCTGCTCTGTCTTTATTTCTCAATATATCCACCCCTTTTTCATATAGGCAACACCGCACAAAGACCGACTGACGTCTTTGTACCCTTGACATACGTCAGTATGCCTGCGGAATTTCTATACAATCTGACGAAAAATCTCACGGCGCATCTTCAGCACAATCTTTGTGCGGTATTGCCTATAAGCCTTCAGTATCCTGACACTGACAGACTTATAAATCAATTATAACATAATCTCATTTTAATGTAAAGATGCTTACACAGCAGTCTGAAATAATTTCACACAGCCGTTTCTATTTATGCTTTCCTTCCTGCTAACTATTTACATTTCCGAAGAAAAGTGGTATACTATAATAATAGACACTTAAAAAAGGAGGGGCGACCGGAATGTTCGCTAAAATATCAAGTCTGGGACTTTTCGGACTTAACGCTTTCCCGGTGGATGTGGAAATTGACATCAGCCGTGGAAATCCTATCTTCGACATAGTAGGCCTGCCGGACACTGTAGTCAAGGAGAGCCGTGAACGTATACGTGCAGCACTCAGGTCCTGCAATATCAGCTTCCCTGTGGCACAGGTAATGGTCAACCTTGCACCGGCCGATACAAAAAAGAGCGGCTCAGTACACGACATGGCCATTTTTATGGCAGTGCTGAAAGCAATGAATATGATAGACCGCCCTCTTGACGGCTGTTCATTCATCGGAGAAATGTCCCTCAACGGCGATATTCGCAGGATAAACGGAGTTCTGCCCATGGTCATGCTCGCAAGAGAAAAGGGCATCCCGGCAGTTTTTGTTCCGGCTGAAAACGCAAGTGAGGCCTCAGTTATCGACGGTGTGGAGATCTATGCTGTTGAAAATGCCTCACAGCTTATAAATCACTTCCGTGGCATTGAGAGTCTTACTCCCTGTGAGCACTTCGCTCCGCCGGAGGCTGCCTACAGTGAGGTCCTGGATTTCTCTGACGTAAGGGGACAGAATACTGCAAAGAAGGCTCTGGAAATAGCCGCAGCCGGAGGTCACAATGCACTTCTCATCGGCTCTCCCGGAAGCGGAAAGAGTATGCTTGCCAAGCGTATGCCCTCCATACTCCCTCCCCTTACCTTTGAGGAGGCACTGGAAACTACAAAGATACATTCCATTTCCGGACTTCTCACTCCCGAAAATCCCATAATAACCAAAAGGCCCTTCCGGGCACCTCATCATACTATCTCTGCGGCAGGACTTGCAGGCGGAGGTACTATCCCTCATCCGGGAGAAGTGTCGCTGGCACACAACGGACTGCTGTTTCTGGACGAGCTTGCTGAATTTGACCGCAGAACACTGGAGATACTCCGTCAACCCCTTGAGGACAGAAAGGTGACTATCGCAAGAGTATCAGGTTCTGTCTCATACCCCTGCACTATCATGCTCATAGGAGCCATGAACCCATGTCCATGCGGATATTACGGCCACCCTAAGAGAAAGTGCATCTGCTCTCAGAAGAAGGTAGGGGCTTATCTTTCAAAAATATCCGGTCCCCTGCTGGACCGATTTGACCTGCATATTGAAGTGGCTCCCGTTGAATTCGGAGACCTTTCTTCAACTGTCAAGGAGGAGTCATCCTCAGAAATAAGAAAGAGAGTCATGGCTGCAAGAAAAATACAGGAGGAAAGATTCCGTGGCACAGGGATCACCTGCAACGCCCTTATAGGCCCGGACAAGCTCCAGGAAATGTGTCCTATGGATGAACAGGCAGAAGCTCTGCTGAAAAACGTATTCGACCGCCTGGGACTCAGTGCGAGAGCCTACGACAGGATATTGAAGGTCGCCCGTACCATTGCCGATATAGACAACTCAGAGGTCATAAAGAAGTCCCACATAGGTGCAGCGGCACAGTTCCGTAGTCTTGACAGAAAATACTGGAGCGGCAGCGAATGACACTTTGCTGCACGGCCTGTCATATACAAGTAATACGGTCACTCTCAATAGATATAAAGAAAGGAAAACAATGAGATCAGTATTCAGAAAGCTATCAGTCAATAAACACAACGTAGATGCCGGACTGCTCTTTGCAGTCACCCTCTGTGCTGTGATAAGTACACTGCTGATATATTCAATCGTAGAAAGCGGCATAAGCGACATCGAGGGAGTAGGTCCCAGCTATTGGAAGACCCAGCTAATTTCAATGGGCATTGGCCTTTTCGGGGCGGTGTTCATCTCCCTGATAGACTACCGCAAGCTGGTAAAGCTGTGGTTCGTATTTGCTCCATTGGCTCTGGCTCTTGTGGCCCTGACGTTTACGTCACTGGGCTATCAGCGCTCCGGCGCCGACGACCAGGCCTGGATACAGATAGGCGGCTTCAACTTCCAGCCTTCAGAGCTGCTGAAGCTCGCTTTCATACTCACCTTCGGCTATCACCTCTCCCGTGACGAGGAGGATATGAACAAACCTGCCCATATGCTCCTTCTGCTGCTCCACGGAGCCATACCTATCGGTATTGTCGGACTCCAGGGCGACTACGGAACAGCCATAGTATTTGCAGCTATTTTCGGATGCATGATATGCTCTGCAAGAATATCCTGGAAGTACCTTCTGGCAGCTCCCTTTGCTATCGGCGGAGCCGTAGCAGGAATGTGGTTCTTCGCTCTGGACTCCTTCCACAAGAAGAGAATAACCATACTCTTTCACCCCGGCACCGACCCTGAGAACATCGAGTACCAGCAGGACCTTGGCCTTGCAGCCCTGAAATCAGGAGGTGTATTCGGAAAGGGCCTCTTCAAGGATGCCGACAGCTATGTCTACGTCCCTGAGATACACAATGACTTCATCTTCACCTATGTAGGCCAGGTATTCGGATTTCTTGGTTCCATCGGACTTCTCATCATTCTCGCTTACATCTGCCTTAAAATATTCGCAGACAGCCGTGTCACCCGTGACCGCCTGGGACGCTTCATCTGCATGGGAGCATTCGGTCTGATGCTATCCCACTGCATAATGAATATCGGAATGGTCCTCAAAGCTGCTCCCGTTATCGGAGTACCGCTGCCTTTCCTGAGCGCCGGAGGCACTGCCATGATAAGTATGTATGCAGTTATCGGCCTGGTACTCAGCACCTACAGCCACCGTGCCGTAACGTATAACGTATTCTACGATGATAATGACGATTGATAAAATGCAATAAAAAACGGCGTACATCAGATGTACGCCGTTTTTATTCACACGGTATTTGAAAGCAGCAGGTAAATGAGATAGGCGAGCTGCAATACAAATGCTGCTATAACTCCGAACGTTGACTTTGCCAGTGCAAATCCTCTTCTGCTCTGTGCAGGAGTTGTAGCCGGGAGCTTATCCTTACTGCGGAATATCAGCAGCATCAGCAGTCCGAAGGCCGCAAGTGCCTCCAGCACAAGGTTGAAAACGATGAGCCTGTCACCGGTAAGGTCCATTTCACCCATTATGGTAACAAAAGTATTGACAAATATGTGTACCACTATCGACGGTATTATGGAGCCGTGCTTCAGAGTGATGTGAGCCAGGAATATTCCCAGCAGGAATGCCAGCATGAACTGCGGCAGATTGCCGTGAGCAAGTCCGAAGAACACAGCTGTTGCAAATACTGCAAACCTCTGATTCGCCTTTGAAAAGACTCTCAGCAGCATTCCACGGAAGAATAGCTCCTCAGTTACCGGAGCTATAACGCAGGTGTAGATGACTGATATTGCAAATCCCAGCTTCGTTACTGCCATTCCATCTGAGTCCATTACGTCGGTTGAATAGCCGTATTTCGTAAAGATGTCGTTGACTCCGATAGATATGTAGGACGATGCCACCCAAATGAACATTGCCGCTGTGCAGTACTGTATGGCTCTGCCTATGTCGTAGTCCTTTGTCTTTATCAGTGATGACGGCTTGACATCTGCCATTTTCATTCCGATGACAGCAAATATGACGTTTGCGGCGATGTAAATTATCATGTTGACCGCTGCAAGTATGGACGAACCCTTTATAAATGTGTATACTGACGTATCGTCAGCACTGGGGTTCATTTCCATTATGTATTTCATAATTCCACGGAGAATAACGAACCCTGCAATAGTCGAAAAAACGAACTGTAAAAGAGCACACCAGCCGCCTACTGCATAGAAGTGTTTGAGTCTCCGACGCTCTTCATAGCCGGGTTCAAGGTCTATCTTATAGGCCGGAGTTTTTATCGGCGGCAGCACCTCTGAGTAATCGTCACGGAAGTCACGGTACTCTGTAGGGTTGCCGAATGGGTCATACGGGTCCGGAGTATCCTCCTCAGCTCTGGCCTGCTCTGTTTCGTTTATATGTCTGGTCAGTCTGTATATTTCATGGTTGAGCGCTGCCACTTCTGCGTGGTGCTGCTCTTCGCTTATAAAGTCGGACATACTTCGCCTCCTTGTTCTATCTGTACTCTATATTGTACCACATTTCCGTTGGATTGTAAATAGCAAGCCGGCAGAAATGGTATACACAAAACTTTTCATATATTAACATATTATTCAGAATATATCGCTAAAATAATAACACTGAACCTCCGGTATTATGGTATCATTATTATGTGTAATTGTAATATCATGCAGTTTTCAGCAGTATTTTCGGGGATATTTCCGGCATCGGCCGGTCGTACCGCTCTCTGCATGACCGCACCTAAATCATTTCCTGAACGGAGGTGTCGTGGTGAATAATAAATCGGCTGACAGAACTGACGCTGTCATTAATGTCATAGAAGATTTCGACCCCACTGTCCAGAGTAAGGAATATAACGAGAGATTCAAGGAGTGGCGCAGGTCCAAAAATCCATGTGCTTTCAGATTCGAGACAAACTCCCGTGAAAAAGTCTTTAACGACAGCCGAGGCTTTGAGAACAAGTCCCAAACTGAGACCGAGAAACGTGTTATCAGCAATATCATGCATATCGTAGGCATAGCCATGCTCATATACGTGGTAACTGACAAAATACTTGGTACTGCGGCCATTTTCATCCTCGACTTCATCGGCGTGGATATACATACCTCACTGTTCAGCTCCGGCATTTACGGCGGAAGCGTCGAGATAGTGACCGCCATGCTCGTTATAACCAGCCTTACCCTCATTATCCCGCTTGTTTATCTTCACCTTAAAATGAAAATGCCTCTGAAAGTGGAGTTCATGAGCCGTGTAAACGACTCCGCTGAGATACTTTCAGCAATAGGCATGGCAATGGTAGTCTGCACTATAGTCTGCCTGCCAACAGCATATTCAAGCTCTACCCGTGACATCTACAACTATTTCAGCTCCGTTGATTCCGACCTCTCAGCATGGAACCAGCGTGAATTCGTGGTGTACACATTCTTTGATATACTCGCTGTCTCAACTCTCACTGAGCTCTGCCTCCGTGGAGCCGTTTTTGGCGCTCTGCGGCAGTTCGGAGACCGATTTGCCTTTGCTATATCCACTATAGTGGCTATGCTTCTGGCAAACGACTTCCGTGAGTACCCTGCGGCTATACTTATATCTGTAGTCGCATCAGTGGGAATGATACGCAGCGGTACTATCCTCACGGCTATATTCGTAAGGATAATCTACAAGCTCTATCTATTTGCACTCATTATCCTCCAGGGCGACCCTACTCCAAGCATGGTGCTGAAAAGGAACTTCTTCATGATAGGTATTTTTCTGCTGGGAGTGCTCATCGCCGGTGTGGTCCAGATACTCGGCAAGCGCAAGGATAAAAAGGTCCTGGCAATTTACAAGTCGGAGAGCACTCCAATGAGCCGTGTGACCTATGCTTTAAAATGCTCTCCATTCATAGCAATTGCAGGTATATGCCTGGTTCAGGCCATGGTAGTACTGTTTTTTTAAGGAGACATTATGGATAAATACATGAGCCGTGCTCTTGAGCTGGCCAGAGAGGCCTATGCAGAAGGCGAGGTACCGGTAGGTGCTGTCGTTGTAAAGCGAAGCACCGGAGAAATAGTCGGAGAGGGCCGGAATATGCGTGAAAAAGCAAAGAATGCCCTTGCACACGCTGAGCTCATGGCCATTGATATGGCCTGCCGTACCCTGGGTGGCTGGCGGCTCCCGGACTGTGCCCTTTATGTCACTCTGGAGCCCTGTCCCATGTGCTGCGGAGCTATAATCAACTCCCGGATAGACCAGGTGTACTTCGGCGCCTACGACCCAAAAAGCGGCTCAGCGGAGTCGGTACAGAAGATGTTCTCCCTGCCATACAACTACCGTCCGGAAGTCATCGGCGGAGTTATGGAGGAGGAGTGCTCCGGCATCCTGACTCAGTTTTTCAGAGACCTGCGGAAGTCAAAAAAGTAAATAAACACATTGGGGAGGCCTTCTGGCCTCCCCTTTCATATGAGCACATATTAATAAAAAGAAAGAGTCACGCATTTGCATGACTCTTTCTGGTGCGAGTAATGGGACTTGAACCCATACGTCCTTCGACACACGCCCCTCAAACGTGCCTGTCTGCCTATTCCAGCACACTCGCATTACACAGTTCATCTGACTGCCTTAATATTATATCAGAAAAAAAAGGGTTTGTCAAGAGGTTTTTGAAAAAAATTTTTCTGCCGGCCCTCAGACCGTGGACCGGCAGTGCTTTTCACGCTTTTCATTATACATATCTTCATCCATAGCATTCAGAAATCTGTCAGTATCTATGCCTGACCTGAACACGCTCTTTCCTATCGAAAAGGACAGCTCATATAGCCTGGTTTTCCTGCTGTTGAACTGTTCAAGCTCTTCCCTGATGCTGCGCTCAGTGTCATCAAGACCGCTGAGGCTGTCAGAGTCAAGTATGACTATGAACTCATCTCCGGCAAACCTAACCGTCACAGCACTCTCCGGGACTGCCCTTCGGATGAGTCTTGCCGCATCTACAAGCGCATTATCCCCCACTGAATGCCCGTAGCGGTCATTGATAGTCTTGAAATAGTCTATATCTATCATAAGACCGCCTGCACTTCCACTGTGTCTGTCCAGATTTTTCATCATATGGTCAAGATAATTCCTGTTGTAGAGCTTAGTGAGCGGGTCAATGTATGAGAGCTCGTTTTGCAGGCTCATATATATTCCCACAAGTCCCAGTGCAACAGACATCCAGGCCAGAGATATGCCGTATACAAGCATCTGCATAGTGATGCCGATAAGTACCGGCACAAGGAACATCCAGATAGGGAAGAAATGTGTCTTGCCATAGCGCCTGTTATACCTGTATTTCAGAAACACCGAATACCCCAGATAGAGCAGTGGTGTCAAATACATCAGGTACCCCGCAGGCTGACGTGCATATACATTATTCTTATCAACGGTAAACAGCCAGCCGGTGCGGATATTCAGCAGTACTAAGAAGTACGACACAAGCGTCGGGATCGCTATGAGCTCATAGTACTTTTTTATCCTGCGCTCATCGCCGTAGAACCGAAGGTCCACGTAGAGACACCACAGAAACGCAACTGTAGGGTTTGAAAGATACAGAAATGTGTTTCCATAAAGCACGGCAGCCTTTGCACCATGGAAGCTGGCTCCATCTATTATGAAGGTCCACATTTCCACAAGGCAGGAGGCTCCTGTCAGGATTATCATGTACGTAAAGAGCTTATCACTTAGCTGATGCCGCTGTCTTACAAGGTAGCTGCTGATAAGGAGGATAACAAGCATGGCTGCACCTATACAATTTGTAATTATAATAGATTGAAGATTCATAAATTGCCCTCCGGTATCAGATAAACAATTATACCATATTTTTACCAATATTTCAACTAAAATCGGAAAAGTTAACCAAAATATAACATTTCAGCGGTGCCTTCTGAATTCTGTTGGAGTCATACCGGTTGACTTTCTGAATATCCTGCTGAAATAATTACTGTCGGTATATCCGCACTTCTCCCCTACTGCCGCTACAGGCATATCTGTCTCCGAAAGCAGTTCTTTGGCCGTGTTCATCCTGAGTCGGGTGATGTATACGCTGGGTACACAGTCAAATGCCTCCCGGAAAAGCCGGATGAGCTGGCGCTGTGAATAGTTGGCAAGCTCCGCCAGCTTAGCCACGCTGATGTCCTCTGCAAGATTCTGCTCGATGTAGGCAAGCGGTCTGGCCAGCTTTATTACCCCCTCCCCAATGTTCACCCTGTCAATGTCATAGAGCCGTGACAAGGTCACCGTAAGCCGGAGAAAATCCCCCTTTATCATGGTCTTGCGGCCGGGACGGTCCGAGAAATATTCATCTACAAGGCGCTTTATTATCCTGCTGACCTCTGCATACTCATCTGCTGAAAGATGAAGATTGCTGCAAAATCCTGTGTTTCTGGATGCGGCAGGCTCAAGGACGAACAGTGCCTGAAAGCCCTCTGATGCGGCGATGTCCATGGCGGAAAGGTCCAGGAAGTTCTTCCGGAACATGATATTGCATATTCGGAAATCTACCGGAGCATCATAGCCGTGGCAGGTATCCTGACCTATCACAAAGGCATCTCCTTTGCGTATGGTGAAGCGCTCGTTATCTACTATATGCACAGCGGACCCGTTCATGACAATGACCAGCTCCAGGAACCCGTCATGGGTATGCATGAACAGCGGCTCGTCATGACCACCGTAATGGATGTAAAACGGAAAGCTGTCATCGCTGGTAAAAGTACTTAGCGGTATACTTATCATTCTGATACCTCCGTGTCGTTTTAGTGCTGTATGTTGGCGGAATTATCCTTAATTTACAGAAGTTATTGTGCTATAATCATTATAGCACAGTTTGCTCAAAATCACAAGATAAATGCTGCCCCTTCGTCATTTATTTCTTTTATTTCTGGAGGAATCATAATGAAAAAAATACTCTCTCTTCTCACCGCTGCGGCTCTCTCCCTCATACCCGCAGCTCCCTCAGCCGCATCTGCCGAGTCCCCTGAGATGCGTGACATCTCCACCATGGAGCTCGTCCGTGATATGGGCATAGGCATCAACCTGGGCAATACTATGGAGTCCGCCGGCGACTGGATAGCTCAGTGGGGTGACGGCACTGTAAAGTCCTATGAGACCGCCTGGGGCAGTCCTGTTATCACTCAGTCAATGATACAGGGCTACGCTGATGAAGGATTCGGAGTTGTCCGCATCCCTGTGGCATGGTCAAACATGATGGGCGACAACTACACCATAAGCTCTGATTACATGGACCGTGTAAAGCAGCTCGTAACATGGACCATAGACGCTGATATGTACGCTATCATCAACATACACTGGGACAACGGCTGGGTAAACAAGTTCCCGGAGAACAAGTCAGAAAATATGACCCGCTACACCCGTATGTGGGAACAGATATGCGAGGGATTCAAGGACTACGATGATCACCTTATGTTCGAGTCACAGAACGAAGAGCTCGGCTGGGAGTCCCTCTGGAACAGGTGGGGCGGCACCAACGGCAAGGACGAGTCCTACGCTCTGGTCAACGAAATAAACCAGCAGTTCGTAGACGTTGTAAGAAATTCCGGCGGCAACAATCCACAGCGTCATCTGCTCATATCCGGCTATAACACCGACATAACCCTCACCTGTGACAGTATGTTCAAAATGCCCTCCGACCCTGCCGGACGCTGTGCAGTTTCAGTTCACTACTACACCCCTGCCGGTTTTGCAATACTCGAAGAGGACGCTGACTGGGCAAAGATGCGCTCTACCTGGGGCACAGATGCCGACTTTGCAGAGCTTAACCAGCAAATGGATATGCTGAGGTCCACCTTCATCGACAAGGGAGTCCCGGTAATTATCGGTGAATACGGCTGCCCCATAAAGAACAAGGAAAAGGAATCTGTGAGGCTCTTCCTCAGCTCTGTCTGCAAGGCTGCCTACGACCGCCATATCTGTCCCGTTATGTGGGATGTCACCGGAGCACAGTACGACCGCAGTGCCTGCAAGATGAGCGACCAGGTCCTCATGGAAGAGCTCAGGAGCATACCGGAGCCTAAGTCCGGCCCTGTTGAAAATACAGTCTGGGGAGATGCTGACGGCGACGGCACAGTCATGATGAATGACGTCGTTCTGATAATGCAGTCTATCGCTAACGCTGACAAATATGGCATAAACGGCACAGATGAGAAGCACATCACCGAAAAGGGTTCTGACGCAGCAAACGTTCACGACAGAGCTGCCGGTCTCCTTACCGTACAGGATGCCCTTGAAGTACAGCGACTCCTGCTGGAGCTCATACCTGCATTTGAATTCTGATACTGATAAATAACAGAAACGGGCGTACATGATGTACGCCCGATTTTTTTTACCCTAAAAAAGTATCACAGGAGCATGAAATCGCAATGATGTCCCATGCGGAAAACGTCTCCACGGCGGAGGACTGATGTACCCTCTATGCGTATGCCGTTGACGTATGTATGATTGGTGGAATTCAGGTCTGTAATGAGCACAGAGCCGTCGTCATTCCGTTTCAGAGAACAATGGTACTTTGAGACATCAGAGCTGTCTGTGACGCAGTAATAGCCTTCTATGAAGCTGTTCTGTATCCTACCGAGTGTGACATCTCCGGTCATCACAAGGTCAAATACAACATTGTCCTGTAACCTGCGTATCTGCATCACTGAATTTCTCCGGGAGTCATTTATCCCGGTAACTGTGCCGTCTACACTTATGAGTATAGTTCCCTGGAGCTTGCGGTTGAAGCCGGCGCCTGTACGGCTGACATTCATCATTCCGTTGCTAACGTCTGCTCCGTCGGTGAAGGTTATATCACGGCGATGTTCCTTTGGAATGCTGTTTCTTCTGGACACTACGATAAATGCTATGAGCAGTACCAGAAGTACCACGATAAGAGCGGCAAAGCATATTATAAGTATGGTATTCGTACTCATGATGTCACACTCCAGTGCAATAGGTCCCGGAGAGCTGCTCTTCGGTGCTGACCATTCTTTGATGACGTTCTTTAAGAGCTTCGCTGAAGGAGTTCAGTTCAAGTTTCATTTTCTGCAATGACCGTGACGTATTGTCCGCAGCCATTCGGAGCTGCCCGGACTGCTCACCCTGCCAGGCCTCAGTAACGTTCTGCAAAGAGCCCTCGGTATCCGAGCATATCCTGTTATACTGCTCCAGCACCTCGTTCAGTACGGAGATGCATCTTTCGCCTGCGGCGAAGTCATAATCGAGCTTTTTTTCCATACCCTGATACCTCCCTGGGTCACTTTCCTCTGATGACCACGTTTACCGGCAGAGCATAGCTGTCGGGACGGTCGCTTTCACTGTTCATCATACAGTGTACCATATTTTTCCTTAGCTGTGTCTCATGACTGCATATCATTACAGTGCGGCTGTCGGTGTCGCTTGCCACCTCTGCGGCTGCACGCAGTACATGGGACAATTTCCTGAGGCTTTCCTGCTGAGACTCCAGCTCTTTTATTATTGAGACCAGTCTGTCTCTCAGGCCGCTGTCACTGCCGAGGAGGTCGATGTCTCTTTCTGCGGTACTGAGCTTATCAAGACACTCCCCGATGCTGCGGGCTTTATTTTCAAGAACGTCCCCCTCTGAGAGGAGGATCTCACTGTTTATTCTATACATAGCTCAGACCCTTTCGCAGATATAGCGTTCCGTGAGCCGCAGTTGTAAAGCTGCGGCTCACGGTCTGGTGTGTGACGGGGAACGTCAGGAGATAACGTTATCAGAGAGAGCGCTTGCCTCTTCTGTGCTCTTCTGCTCATAGGACTCATAAACGGCTGCGATAGACTGGAGGTCTGTTGTATACTCGTTTATCTTCTTCATGAGCTTTTCGATGTCATCCTGAAGGCCCTTGAACTTAGTAACGTAAGCTGTGGAAGCCTCGCCTTCCCACTGTGAGGAAAGGCCTGTGATAAGAGTCATCATCTGCTGTGTGAGAGATGAGACCTTTGTACCCTGTGACTGGAATGTCTCTGCTGTAGTTTTGAGGACCTGAGGGTCAACCTTGATGATAGATGTATCAGCCATAATAAATACTTCCTTTCATAAATAAGCGCATTGTATATAAGTCTGTGAAAACGGCCGTCAGGAATTTCTTGTAGCGGCAGTCTGTGTGTTTGTCTGCTCAGCAGTTGCGTAATTTGCAGCTATAGTATTGAGTGATGCTGCATACTTTGAGATAAGAGCGGTAAACTCGTCCATCTGACCCTTATCTTCTGCAAAGACCTTGTGGAAAGCGTCTCTTGCCTCGCCCTCCCACATAGAGCTCAGTGATGCTTCTGTTGATTCAAGCTCACTAACAGTTGTTTTGAACTGAGCGTTCATTTCCTCAAGCTGATCTGCGGTTGACTTGAGATTAGATGCGGTTACTTTAAAATTGCTTGCCATAGTAAATACCTCCGTTTAAGTTATTCTTGATTTAGCGGGGATTTTTTCTGTTCCCCTTGGGATGATTATACTATACCACAATTTTCAGACTTTTTTCGTTTTACTGATGAAATGCACTTTTTTTATGACGAACTGCACCAGCGTGACGCTGGACCCGTTCACGTTGGCGCTCGTAAACTCGCTCACTCACCTGGTGAGACATACTCTGCTTTCGCTTACGGCCAGCGTGACGCTGGACCCGGACACGTTGACGCTCGTAAACTCGCTCACTCACCGGGTGAGACATAGGCCAGCGTGACGCTGGACCCGGGCACGTTGACGCTCGTAAACTCGCTCACTCACCGGGTGAGACATACTCTGCTTTCGCTTACGGCGCATTATCCGGCTGATCAACAAAATAGAGAATCAAGGACCGCCAAAGGCGGCCCTTGAACAGAACACTTATCCGCAGCTCAGGCCAGCGGAAAGTCTCCGGATAGTTACTTAGTATCATTTGCTGTATCCTGGCTGCCCTGCTCCGGAACTTCCTCCTTCTGCTGCCTCTGGTACATAAGATAAAGTACTATTGCTGTACCGGCGCCCAGGATAAATGTAGTGAATATACTTCCCTCGATACCGAACTTTCCTCCGGTAAGGAAGTCATGTGAGGACTTTGATGCAGTGCGGAATACCGACTCAGTTTCCCCGGAACCGCTGACGCTTATGCCATATAGGTTTCCCTGAGAGAAGTTCCAGATAGAGTGTATGGCACATCCGCCCCAGATGTCGTCGAAATATATCATGTACAGAGCCGCAAATACTCCGAAGAGAATGAGGTTGAACATTGCAAGTACGCTGATGCCGGGATTGGCTATATGAGCCATTCCAAAGGCCGCAGAGCTGACTGCTACAGCAAGCACCGGAGAACTTCCTCCGCCGATAGTTGTCATGAGGTAGCCTCTGAATATGAACTCCTCACTCATTCCCTGAATGAAGAATCCAAGGAAGTAGAGAGCTATTATCTTTGCGCTTATACTGCTGCAAAGGCTTATGCTGTTGGTGCCTGTCAGTACAGTCAGGAGAGTTATCGCAGACATCATAGCCAGTCCCACAACAAGTCCCAATAGGTAGTGAGGGACCAGCTTGCGCTTACGCATACCCATTGAACGGACGGGTCTCATCTCGATACAACGGCAGTAAAATATGCTGACAATGGTACCGAAAACAGTGCTCAGCAGTGTTGGTATCATTATCTCCGGCTTGCCAGAGAGCTTGGAGGCTATTGACATAGACTCCTTCATCGTGAGCTTTTTGGTGCCGTTCAGGAGCTCCTGGTCATTGCTGAACTCATCCAGCATTTTCGGGACCGTCAGGATAGCAGGGACTATAGCCTCGAACAGATATATTATAAGAAAAACTATCAGGAAAATGAGTATCTGCACGAAGATATTCTTCGATGCAAAGGACTTTGAGGATTCCTCGAACATTTTCGGTCTGAGTTTTATCATCCAGTCACCTCCGGAATAATCATACCTCATTGTACTACATTTCCCTTCAATTGTCAAGCCGGGTCGGACTGCTCAAGTTGATATGAACGATTCCACGGCGCCGGAGCCAACGTTGAATGCCAGCACAGTTCCGGCATACTTGGCACGCTCTGTGTCGTATATATACAGGTATCCGCTCTTGCAGAAATAGAATTTTACGTTCCAGGTTCCTCTTCCGGGGCATTCTACCCCTATGGTACCGCCGGTCCCGACTGCGCCGTAGCTGGCCATAATGTCATCGTTCATCACAGAGCTTGAAACCGACTCACACTTTGCGGCTCCGTTGCTTGTAATGAACTTTTTCAGACTTTCTGAACCGTCTGGGAGCGCCGCTGACAGGTCTGAGGTATAGCTGCTCAGAAACATGGTGTCAGATGAACCGGAATCATAGTACCAGGTGAGGAGGTCAGCCGGGACGTAGGCTGTGTTCAGAGCACAATAGTAATAATTTCTGAACTGGTACTTTGCTATAAGACTGTATTCGTTTGATGTGCTCAAAGAACTGTATATTTCAACGGTATTCTTTGAAAAACCGTTACTTGCAATGTCATCGCCAAGATAGGCACCGGGATTTTTTTCAGTACAACTGGTTATGATATATCCGGTATGCCCTTCAAGGGTGTATGGCCCGGTATATGTATACATCAGTGTAGTGGTGGTGAAATAGGTGGTCGTTGTATAGTTTGTAGGCATATTATATGTAGTTGAAGTCTGGAGTGTTGTAGTAGTATTCACTGTGGTGCGGATAGTCGTACCCAAAGTCGTTTCCGGAGCTCCGGTAGTTGTATGTGCAGTTGTAACAGTTGTCTGAGCGGTTGTTACTGTTGAAGCTGTCCTTACTGATGTGGTCTGCCGCAATGAAGTTGCAGTAGTCCGTGTATGTGCTGAGGTACGGACTGCTGTAGTCACATCGGAGCGGTCTGTTATGCTGGTGACTTGCCTTGTGGTCTGTACCGTGACCTCCGGCTGAAATGCTGCTGTAGTCGTGACAGCCGCTGTCTCCGATGTTGTTACCGCAGAAGCAGTGACATCAGGAGGCAGAGTTCCGGTCTGCCTGGCTGTCGTTACAATAGGTGTGGAGTCCGGTGGACCGGTAGTCACAGGCTCTTCTATAAGCTCGTCTCCGGAGATGAACTGGCCTCCGTCAGGGTCAGGAGCTGCGGACCTGAGCATATCGCTGCGCCATACTCCTATGCCGATAAAAAGAACTATCATACAGCTCATAGCCACTGACATCCGCTTTATGAACAGCGCTTTGCGGCGTTTCTTTTCCGCAAGGTACTCATCACGTCTTGCAAGAACGCTGTCGGCTATCTCTTTATAAGACTTCATACTCAAATCCCTCCTTTTCAAGTTCTGACCTAAGGGAGAGCTTGGCTCTGTACAGGAGCTGTTCTATCTGCCGCCGGGACTTCTTCATTACTTCGGCAGCCTCACCGTTTGAGAGTCCCTCAAAAAAGGTCAGGTAGAGGACCTGCCTGTAATCCGGGTTCAGACGGCTCATTACACGGTGAAGGTGTATCTTCTGCTCCTCCCTGAGATAGTTTCTTTCAATATTTTCCTCATCGCTGATACTGCCGCAGTCCTCCGGAGAGAGGTCACTGAGCCGGGAACGTTTTCTCATGCCGTCTATTGCAGCATTACGGCCAATGGCATAGAGCCATGTCTTGAACTTGCTTTTCCCCCGGAATTTCGGCTTCCGTGTTACCAGCTTGAAGAAGGCATCCTCCATGAACTCCTCAGCAAGACTTATGTTGCCGGTCATTTCGTTTATATATAGCAGCAGTCCGTCCTTGTAGTCACGGATAAGCTCAGCGATAGCGTCATCGTCGCCGTCAAGATATCGGCGGTAATATTCAGCTCCCTTGTCCATGGGGTCTCCTCCTTTCGTATGGTTATTATTTGCCTTATTTTTTAGACGTACCAACAGAGGATTTCTCTCATAGTTTTATAAAAAACGGGCGCA
>CACWPR010000023.1 GCA_902762855.1 Ruminococcus flavefaciens | reverse complement strand
CGAGCACAACGAGTCTGCTCCTGACATCTCAGTAATGGATGCTCAGCAGATCCAGAAGTTCCTCCTCGAGCTGATTCCTTCACTCGATCCTAAGGACTTCGTAAAGTAATTCAATAAACTTAAACTCTAAGGGACGTTTCGGCGTCCCTTTTTGTTTTGCCTGATGATATTTTTGTGAAAATACTTGCATTTTTATTCCGGGAATGCTATAATATAATAGTATACTTATGTGACAAAATGTGTTCATAATTGAAAAAAGTTCAGAAAGCAGGCGATAGGGTGCTAAAAAGCATGACTGGCTACGGCCGTTCCCAGAAAATTCTCAACGGACGTGACATCCTCGTAGAGATCAGGTCCGTCAACCATAGATATTATGAGTACTCTTCAAGGATCCCACGTTCCTATAGCTATATCGATGATAAACTCAAGGCCCTTCTGAAAACCGGCATATCCCGTGGTAAGGTCGAGGTGTCTGTTTCTATCAACACTATCGAGGGAAAAGATACCGTGATCGCAGTAAATAAAGCTGTTGCTGAAGGCTATGTGAATGCTCTCAGGTCCCTGAATGAGGAAATGGGCAGCAACGGTTCTACATGGCTTGAGGATGATCTCAAGCTCTCCAAGCTCATCAAGCTCCCAGATATTTTCAATATCCAGAAAACTCCCGACGATGAGGAACAGGTATGGAATGATGTGTCAGAAGTGACTGCTGAGGCTCTGGAAAAGTTCGTTTCAATGCGTCAGACCGAGGGCGAGCGCCTGAGGAATGATGTTATCGAAAAGTCCGATGCTATACTTGAAATGGTCGCTAAGGTCGAGGAACTCTCTCCTCAGACTGTCGAAAACTACAGGAACCGCCTTTTCAAAAAGCTCAGCGAAGTACTGGAGGATAAGAATATCGACGAGCAGAGAATAGTCACTGAGGCTGCTATTTTCTCTGAGAAAATTGCTGTGGATGAGGAAACAGTCCGCCTGAGAAGTCACATTTCTCAGCTCCGCTCTATGCTGGATTCCGATGAGACCGTCGGACGTAAACTGGATTTCATCGTTCAGGAGATGAACCGGGAAGTCAATACTATCGGCTCAAAGGCTCAGGACCTTAATGTCACAAGGATCGTTGTCGATATGAAGGCTGAGATCGAGAAGATCAGAGAGCAGATCCAGAATATCGAATAAGGTGAAATTATGCTTATAAATATAGGCTATGGAAATATGGTATCTGCTGACAGGATCGTCACTGTTGTCAGCCCGGAGTCAGCTCCTATCAAGAGACTGGTCCAGGAGGCGAGAGACAGCGGCAGAGCCGTTGATGCTACCTATGGCAGGAAAACAAGAGCCGTTATAATAATGGACAGCGGTCATGTGATTCTTTCTTCACTTATCACTGAGACCCTGGCCGCAAGAATAAACGGTTCAGGAGGTAATGACGATAATGAGTAAAGGCAGACTTATCATCTTTTCCGCTCCCTCAGGCTGTGGAAAGGGTACAATGCTGGAGCAGATACTCAAAGACAGCAGGTTCCGTACCTCTGTTTCTGCGACTACCCGTGCTCCAAGAGACATTGACGTTGACGGAGTGACCTATCACTTTATGTCACGAGAAGACTTTACCGCTAAGCTGGAAAATGGCGAATTTCTCGAAAGCGCTGAATATTGCCAGAATCTCTACGGCACGCTTCTCAGTGAGGTCGACCCGTATATCGAGAATGGCATTAATGTTATCCTGGAGATAGAGGTCCAGGGCGCTATGAGCGTTATGGAAAAAAGACCAGATGCATTGTCCATTTTTGTGCTTCCTCCTTCAATGAAGGAACTCCGCCGCCGCCTTGAAAAAAGAGGTACAGAGGCTCAGGAGGTCATCGAGGAGAGACTTTCAAAGGCTGCATGGGAGATCTCTCATGCGGAAAAATATGATTACGTTATTGTAAACGGTCCTCTGGAGGAGGCTGTAAGCGACTTCTTTGCGGTAGTCCGTGGAGAGGAGCTCAAGGCTTCTTCTATGTCCGAAACTATAAATGAGGTGTTACAAAATGCTTAGACCCGCAGTTAATCAGATCATTTCAAAGAACGAGAGCTGTTATTCCCTCGTTATCGCCGTTGCCAAGAGAGCAAGAGAGATCACTGACGAACTTTACAAAAACGGCGAGACACTTGAGGAAAAGCCTGTTAAGACCGCTGTTGAGGAAATTGCAAGCGGCAAGTGCAAGATAGTCAGCACTGAATCAGTTCAGGGCGAATAATGTCCCTGATTGCTGAGAGTGCAGTCAGCGGTACTGCTTACTCCTTCGATATGCTCTTCAGCTATGCTGTCCCGGAGCGTTTGCAGGATAAGATAGCCTGCGGATGCCGGATCCTGGTGCCTTTCGGCAGAGGGAACAAACGACGGATAGCGGTGGTAATGAAACTCACAGAGGGCAGCTCAAAGGGACTGAAGTCACTTGTGTCTCTGGTGGATGAAAGTCCGGTGGTATCGGCGGAACAGCTTTCGCTGGCATTTTTTCTCAGGGAGACGACCTTCTGCACTTATTTTGACGCTGTCAGGATAATGCTCCCGCCGGCTATGAATGTCTCTGTTAAGGAGAATTTTTCACTTCCGGCTGAGGGGATTGCTGTTGAAAAAATTTCCGATGAGTGCTCTGAGCTCCTTCTTGAGCTCCGGGAGCTTGACGGGAAAAAGGCTCTGAACGAGTTTTTGGAGAACTATATCATCGAAAACGGCAGACGAGTAGTTGATGAGCTCTGCGAGACAGGGGCACTGCTTTCAGACAACGTTTTCAGACAGGCTGTGGGGGATTCTACGGTCCGCATGGTCCGGCTTACAGAGAAATATCTAAGTTCGCCGGAGGAATTTGAGCTTACCCCGAAGCAGAAGCTCGTTGCCGGTTTTCTGGAGGAATACGGTTCTGCTGCCGTGAAAGAGGCTGCATATATGTGCGGAGTCACCACGGCAGTCATAAAGAGACTTATTGCAAACGGAGCGGCGGAGGATTACGACATGGAAACTCTCCGCAGTGTAGAAGATGGCTCCGAGGAACGTGCAGACCCAGAGAAAATCGTACTCTCAGAGGAACAGCAAAAGGCCCATGACGCTGTACTTGCAGCACTTTTTGAAAAAAAATACGGGGCATTTCTGCTCCACGGAGTCACAGGAAGCGGAAAGACTTCGGTCTTTGAAAAGCTCATCTGGGACACCGTAAGACTTGGACGTCAGGCAATGGTCCTAATACCGGAAATAGGCCTGACTCCTCAGATACTCAGAAGATTCAGGTCACTTTTCGGGGAAAGAGTTGCTGTCATACACAGCGGACTCTCACTCGGACAGCGCCTTGATGAATATAAACGCATAAAACGCGGCGATGCAGATATCGTAATCGGTACAAGGAGCGCAGTTTTTGCCCCTCTTGACAACATCGGCCTGATAATTATGGACGAGGAGGGGGAAAGGTCCTATAAATCGGACAGCTCGCCCAGGTACATGACTCACAGTATAGCTAAACGAAGATGCGCCTATAATAATGGTGTGCTGCTGCTGGCCTCGGCAACTCCCTCAGTGGAGAGCTACTATCTGGCCGAAAAGGGCGTATATCAACTGCTCACCATGAAGAAAAGATATCATAACAGTCCGCTTCCGCAGGTCAGTGTAGTTGACATGAATCTGGAACGTGAGGACGGTAATTCCGGCGAATTCAGCAGAATTCTCAGCGATGAAATGACGGAGAATCTCAAAAACGGCCAGCAGACAATTCTTTTGCTCAATCGCCGTGGGTTCCATACTGTCATAAGCTGCTGCGACTGTTATCAGCCGGTGTACTGCCCGAACTGCTCAGTTCCGCTGACTTACCACAAGAAGAATAACAAGATGATGTGTCACTACTGCGGCTACGCTTCTGACCCGGTAAAGGAGTGCCCTTCATGCGGCTCTTCAAGGCTCAAAAGCATGGGTTTCGGCACTCAGAAGCTGGAAGAGGAGCTGAAAGTCCGGTTCCCTTCAGCAAGGGTGCTGCGTATGGATGCGGATACCACTTTTTCCCGATATTCCTACGAAAAAGGATTCAATGACTTCCGGGAGGGCAAGTACGACATTATGATAGGGACCCAGATGATTGGAAAGGGACTTGATTTCCCGAATGTTACCCTGGTGGGAGTCCTGTCTGTTGACAAAGCTCTGTATGCCGGGGATTTCCGCAGTTACGAGCGGACTTTCTCACTGATAACTCAGGTCGTGGGACGAGGCGGAAGAGGTGACAAGCGTGGAAGGGCAGTCCTACAGACTTTCATGCCGGACCACTATGTCATGAACCTCGCTGCTGACCAGGATTATGAAGGGTTCTACCGTGAGGAAATATCTATCCGAAGGGCACTCATTTTCCCGCCGCTGTGCGAAATGTGCATTTTCTGCTTTGCGGCAAATGACGAGTTTTCAGTGAAGACAGGTGCAGACGCTGTCCTTGCACTGATGAACGATAAGCTCCGTGAGCTCCAGCCGTCTACTCCTGTGAGGGTGCTTGGACCGGTGAAATGCTCATATGGAAAGCTGGGTGGAAAATTCCGCTACAGAATAATAATGAAATGTAAGAGCACTGCCGAAATACGTGGATTTATCAGTGATATTCTCCGCACCGGCCAGCAGCTCAGAGAGATGAAAAATGTCACGCTCTATGCCGATATGAACGGCGATGTGGGAGTCTGACGGAAAGGATGTGAGGCCAATGGCACTCAGAAAAATTTTAACAGATAAGGACGAATCTCTCCACAAGGTATGCAAGCCTGTTGATAAGTTCGATGAAAAACTTGCTGTCCTTTTGGATGATATGCACGAAACTCTGGATAAGGCTCAGGGACTGGGCCTTGCCGCTCCTCAGATCGGACTTTGCAGAAGAATATTCATCATGCACCTGGAAGAGGGCAGTTTTGAGTGCATCAACCCGGAGGTTACAGAGAAAAAGGGCGAACAGAGAGTCCAGGAGGGCTGCCTTTCCTGCCCGAATATCTGGGGATATGTCACAAGACCTATGAGCTGTCACCTGAAGGCTCAGGACAGACACGGTGAGTGGTTTGAGGTCGATTTTACAGGCCTTGGTGCTCAGTGTACCTGCCACGAAAATGACCACCTTGACGGCCATGTATTTACAGAGATCGTGGAGGAATTTTTCGTTCCTGAGGAGGAATGATACTATGAAGATAGTTTTTATGGGGACTCCGGATTTTGCGGTGCCTTGTCTGAAAGCTCTCGCAGCAAGCGAACATGAGGTCGCCGGTGTTTTCACTCAGCCTGATAAGCCTAAGGGCAGGGGATACAAGATGATACCAACTCCAGTTAAGGCCGCTGCTGAGGAGCTCGGTATACCGGTTTACCAGCCGCTTTCTCTGAGAAAAGGGGATGACGCTGAGGAATCTATGAAAATATTGAACAATATTGCTCCGGAACTCATAGTTGTTACAGCTTACGGACAGATCCTACCGAAGGAAGTCCTGGAGCTGCCGAAGTACGGCTGCGTGAACATTCATGCATCCCTTCTTCCAAAATACCGTGGAGCTGCTCCTATAAACTGGGTCATACTCAACGGCGAGACAGAGACAGGTGTTACATCCATGCAGATGAGCGAGGGACTTGACACCGGTGATATGCTTATCAAGAGGTCAACTGAAATCGGCGAAAATGAGACCTATGAGGAGCTCTATGCACGGCTTTCCGAAATGGGCGGAGAAGTCCTTCTGGACACTCTCAAAGCTATTGAGGAGAGGACTCTCTCTCCTGAGAAACAGGACGACTCGCAGTCTTGTTATTCTCCTATGATAAGGAAGGAAATGAGTGCACTTGACTTCACGAAAACAGCCGCAGAGGTACACAATACCATTCGTGGGGTTACTGGCTTCACAATGCTGGAGGGTAAGCGCCTGAAGGTGTTCAGGTCTGAGATTTCGGACAATATTGCAGGCGGACAGCCGGGCGAGATAGCAGATGAGAAGAGATTCTCTGTAAGATGCGGCGACGGCCGAATGGTGACGTTCCTTGAAGTTCAGCCGGAAGGCAAAAAACGTATGAAAACTGAGGATTTCCTCAGAGGGAAAAAGCTCGTAAAGGGCGAATTATTGGGTTAACAGGAGGTAAACTATGTACATTCTGATATTTTTAGTAATGCTTATACTCCCTATCTGGGCACAGATAAACGTAACTTCAACATTCAAAAAATTCTCATCAGTCAGCAACTCCAGGGGGCTCACAGGAGCACAGGTCGCACGTCAGATACTCGACAACAACGGCCTTTATAACATTCGTGTTGAGCATATCAGCGGAAACCTTACTGACCACTTTGACCCCTCAGACGGTGTTGTAAGACTTTCAGATGCAACTTACAACAGCACTTCTGTTTCAGCTATAGGAGTCGCTGCCCACGAGTGCGGACACGCTTGTCAGCACGCTGAGGAGTACAAACCGATACAGGTCAGAACTGCTATCGTTCCCTATGTTAATATCTGTTCAAAACTCTGGTACTGGGTATTCCTGGCTGGAGTTCTGCTCATTGAAATGGTTCCGGAGCTTGTTTACATCGGCATTATTATGTTCTCGGCAGTTGTACTATTCCAGCTTGTTACACTCCCTGTTGAGCTCGATGCAAGCGGAAGAGCACTCAAAACTCTTGAAAATGACATGATACTTGACTACAACGAGATACCTATGGCAAGAAAAGTCCTCAGAGCCGCTGCTATGACTTATGTTACTGCACTTGTAGTATCTCTGATGCAGCTCCTCAGACTCATTCTCTCCACCAGGAGAAGATAATGGCGGATCCACGATATATAGCCGTAAAGCTCCTCACTAAGACTTTCAGGAGCGGCAGTTATTCTAATATACAACTAAACGCAGGGCTTGATTCCTCCGGTCTCGATGACCGGGGGAAAAAGCTCTGTTCCGCTGTATACTATGGTGTGATCCAGCGCAGGATAAGCCTGGACTATGTGATAGTCAAACTCTCAAGCCGTCCTGTCAGCAAAATGGATGATGAAATTGTAAATATATTGCGCTGTGGAATTTACCAGCTTGCATATATGGACAGCATTCCGGACAATGCCGCTGTCAACGAAAGTGTAGCTCTTGCAAAAAAGTTCGGCAAGACAAGTGCATCGGGAATGGTCAATGCAATACTCCGCAATTTTGTCCGAAATGGCAAGAGCGTTTATGAGGGAGACTTCACGAGTACTGAGGGAATGTCGATAGAGTTCTCCGTTCCGGAGGAACTTGTCAGCTCTCTCACAAAAGACTACGGAGAGGAATTCGCTTTTCATTTTTTAGCTCATTCCGTGGACCCAGCGCCATTGTATCTGCGGCGAAATCAGCTCCGCTGTACGCCTGGAAAGCTACAGTCTGCAATGGGCAGAATAAAAATCGTATGCGGCACTGACTCTGAACTTCCTGAGAGCGCTTTTGTGCAGAATGGCGGAGATGTTACGGCGACAAAGGCTTTTAAAAAAGGCTTTTTCCATGTGCAGGGGCTCTCTTCACAGTACTGCTGCCTGGCACTCGGACCAACTGAAAATGACCTTGTCCTTGACATTTGTGCGGCTCCCGGAGGAAAGACATTCACTATGGCTGAAATGATGAACGGTCGTGGTCAGATATATGCTTTTGACCTTCATGAGAAGCGTGCAGACCTAATCAGAAAGGGCGCAGAACGGCTTGGACTCACAAATATCATCGCTGCTGCCGGCGACGCAACAAAGTTCAACTCTGAACTGCCGAAGTTTACGAAAATACTATGTGATGTTCCTTGTTCAGGTTACGGAGTAATCAGAAAGAAACCGGAGATAAGGTACAAGCCGCTGACGGATTTTGAACGCTTGCCGGGAATTCAGTATAATATTGCTCAGAATGCGTTGAACTATTTAGCAGTTGGAGGAGAAATGGTATATTCCACCTGTACGGTCCGCAGAGCGGAAAATGAAGAGGTCTGCGAAAGGCTCCTGAGAGAGCATCCGGAGCTTGAACCGGTCGAGCTCCCGGAGATGCTGCTGCAAAAATTCGGCTGCATGGCGACATTGTCACCTATGTACGGCTTTGATGACGGCTTCTTCATTGCAAAATTCAGAAAAACAAGATGAAAAGGAGGTGCTGCGATTGGACAAGATAGATATACTAAGCCTTGACCTTAGCGAGCTGGAGACTGCTCTTGCTGAGATAGGTGAGAAAAGATTCAGGGCAAAACAGATATTTCAGTGGCTTCATGTTAAAAGAGTGTTCGATTTTGACAAAATGACTGACATATCTATCCAATTGAGACAGCGCCTGAATGAAATATTTTGTATAAATGGACTATTTGTGCAGAAAAGGCTTGAATCTTCCATGGATAATACGGTAAAATATCTGTATAGGCTTCCTGACGGCAACTTTGTGGAGACTGTTCTCATGGAGTACAGCTACGGCTACAGCATCTGTGTGTCCACTCAGGTAGGATGCAAAATGGGATGCCGGTTCTGTGCTTCGGCTATAGCCGGGTACGTCCGGGACCTTGCACCCTCGGAGATACTTATGCAGATATACCAGACCGAACAGGATGCCGGAATAAGAGTTTCCGGTGTGGTCCTCATGGGCATCGGTGAACCTCTCGACAACTACGACAATGTCATGAAGTTCCTGGAGCTCATCTCCCATAAGTCAGGAAACGATATGAGCCTGAGACATCTCTCGCTCTCGACCTGCGGCATAGTACCGAAGATATACGACCTGGCTGAGAAAAAACTCCAGCTCACACTGTGCATTTCCCTCCATAGTGCAGATAACGACAGAAGAAGTGAAATAATGCCCGTCAACCGGACATATAATATCAGCGAGCTCCTGAAAGCCTGTCGGTACTATATTGAAAGGACCGGACGGCGGATAACATTTGAGTATGCTGTCATTGACGGGGTCAATTCCTCCGACAGCGATGCGGACAGGCTTGCTGACCTTCTCAGAGGGATAAACTGCCATGTGAACCTTATACCTGTCAATAAGGTGAAAGAGAGAAATTATTCTACCGCCCGCTCTGGTGTGGCGGATTTCGCAAAGCGCCTCGGCAAACGAGGTATAAATGCTACTGTCAGAAGGACCCTCGGCAGCGATATAGAGGCTGCCTGCGGTCAGCTCCGCAGAGACGCTGAAAAGTCCTGACAGAAAATACACATTAAAGGAGGTGCGGATATTTGAGATACAGATATGGTACGGATATCGGTCTGAAGCGTGAGGAAAACCAGGACGCTGTAAGGTGCGAATATTACGGACATAACGTGCTCGCTGTTGTCTGCGACGGCATGGGCGGCGAAAGAGCCGGAAAAGAGGCCAGCGCCCTTGCTATAGAGGAATTTTTCCAGAGATTCTCGGCAGGTTACACTGAGAGCATGGGCGATGAGGACATCCGCAAGCTCCTCGTTTCTTCGGTATCGGCGGCAAATTCCGTTATATATACAAGGGCAAGGCTGGATTTCAAGAACTTCGGCATGGGCACTACCTGTGTTGCGGCTTTTGTCAACAAGCACTCTGCCTTCATAGCAAATGTGGGGGACAGCAGAGCTTATCTCATCACTGACAAGCAGCTCCTGAAAATCACTACCGACCACAATGTTGCTACTCTGCTCTTTGAACAGGGAAAGATAACCGAGGAGGAAATGGAAGAACACCCCCAGAAGCATATGCTCGTAAGAGCCGTGGGAGTGGAAAAAACTGTCCTCACCGATACGTTCATTCTTGATTATGAAGATAAGATCAGTCTGCTGCTGTGCTCCGACGGCCTTTCGGGATATTGCAGCGACGATGAAATATATGACGTCATCCTCAATTCAGACTTTGATGACGTTGCAGACGAACTGATAAATCTCGCCCTCAGCAAGGGCGGCCGTGACAATGTTACGGTTGCGGTAATATCAGATTGATTTGGAGGAAAGGAAATGGATAAAAACATTGGCAAAAAGCTCGACGGAAGATATGAGATAACCGAGCTCATCGGCGTCGGCGGTATGGCCGAGGTCTATAAGGGCGTCGATGTTATCGACAACAAGACTGTAGCTATCAAGATCCTTAAAAAGGAGTATGCGGAGAATGAGGAGTTCCTCCGACGTTTCAGGAACGAGTCAAAGGCTATCGCAGTTCTCTCACATCCCAATATAGTAAGGATATATGACGTCGGCTTCTCCGAGAAGATACAGTATATCGTCATGGAGTATATCGACGGCATTACTCTGAAGGAGTACATCGAGGAGGAAAAGGTCCTCACATGGAAGGATACCGTCCACTTTGTTATACAGATACTCCGTGCTCTCCAGCACGCTCATGACAAGGGCATCGTCCACAGGGACATCAAGCCTCAGAACATCATGATGTTCACTGACGGCACTATCAAGGTCATGGACTTCGGCATCGCCAAGTTCGCCCGTGAGGAGGGCAAGACTGCTACCGACCAGGCCATCGGAAGCGTACATTACATCAGCCCCGAACAGGCAAGCGGAAACGTCACAGACGCCAAGAGCGATATTTACTCTGTAGGCGCTATGATGTATGAGATGCTCACCGGAAGAAAGCCTTTCGACAGCGATAACCCCGTTGCTATCGCAGTTATGCATATGCATGACATCCCTGAGCGTCCAAGGGCTATAAACCCGGACATCCCCGACGGACTGGAGGAGATAGTCCTCAGAGCTATGGAAAAGGCTCCGGAGGACAGATACCAGACTACCGGCGATATGATAAACGACATCGAGGCCTTCAAGGCTAATCCTACAATGACCTTTGGTTATTATCAGGAGGAGGATGACGAGCAGAATAAGGAAGATACCATAAACTTTGCGGCTCCGGCTGCAGAGCTGGCTGATAAGGCGGCAGATGCAGAGCCGAAATCAGCAGCTCCTGTATATGCAGCAGCAGGTGCCGCAGGTGCAGCCGCCGGATATGCATACGGCAGAGCTCCCCAGGGCGGTGCAGTTCCTCCTCAGAGGTACCAGCAGGCTCAGCCTCAGGGCTACTATGATGAGGATGACGACGATGAATACGAGGAGGAAGAGCGTTCCTCATTGGTAGTGCCGGTACTTACAGCGGTAGTCGTTGTTGTTATCATCGTAGCGGTCATCTTCATAGCTACTCTCCTCAGCGGGCTCCTCAAAAACAGCGGCAAGAAGAGCGACTTCACCATGGACGACTTCATCGGCATGGACTACAATGAGGCAGTAAGCAAGTACAGCAACACTATCCGTTTCGAGGTAATTGACTCCGAGTACGCTGAATATCCTGAAAATGCTATCATATGGCAGAGCATCGAAGAGGGTACAGAGTTCAACAAGGGCGATACCTTAAAGGTAAAGATAAGCAAGGGCATGGAGACTACAGAGGTCCCCAACTGTCTGAACATGAACCAGGAAATGGCTAAGGACCAGTTGAAGCTCCGGGGCCTGGACTGGAAGATAGTCCAGCAGTCAGACCCGAATGTGCAGAAAAACTACGTTATCAAGACCGAGCCCAAGGAGGGCACTGAGGTCCACAAGGGCTCACAGGTCATCCTCTATATCAGCATGGGCGCTAATATGGACCAGGTAGAGGTCAAGAACTTCGTGGGCATGACTGCCGAGGACGCTGCTGCTGTTGCTTCATACAGCGGACTCAAGGTCAAGACAGAGCCTAAGCCGGCATATGAAAAGGAAGGCATCGTAGTTGAACAGAGCATCAAGAAGGGCGAGAAGGTCGATGAGGGCACAGAGATAATCCTCTATGTCAGCGACGGTACAGACCCGGACGGCGAGATCCCTTTCAAGATAACATTCCCCTCTGATGCAAGAGGAAGATTCGTTATCGACTATATCGTTCAGGGCAAGGACGGAAAGAGAGAGACATACAGCTCCTCTAACATCATCGTTCCTGACTATACTGACTACGAGCAGATAATTCCCGGTTCCGGCGAGAACGTACTGGTAACTATCAAGCTCACAAACCTCAATAACAACTCCAGTGCAACACTTGGTGTTTACTACTTCAACTTCGCTACAGGCAGCATCCAGGTACAGAGTGAGGACATCACCGGCGCATTCCAGACCGTTGGTGCATTCCCTGAGCCTGAGACAGATCCGCCTACAGAGGAGCCTTGGGTAGATCCTACCGAGTACGGCCCCGGAACTGAGGATCCTACCGAACCTCCGACAGAGGCAACGACACCTTATGTTGACCCCTCATGGCAGCCTGGTGTGAACGGTGAATACGATTCAAACGGCGCATGGGTACCCTATGAGCAGGGTAAGAACGGAGATTGGATGACTAATGAAGACGGCTCCACCACCTGGCACTGGTATTCATGAGTGGTATTGATACAAGCGGAATAATAACTAAATGCTTAGGGGGACTCTATACTGTAGAGTCCCCTGACGGTATATATGAGTGCAAAGCAAGAGGAGTTTTCCGCAACAGAGGGATAAGTCCCTGCGTGGGCGACAGTGTGACTCTCGAAAACGGAGTCATCAGTGAGATAGGCCCACGAAAAAACTGTATAATCCGACCTCCCCTTGCAAATCTTGACCAGCTCATTTTCATAGTGTCCACCTGTTCTCCGGCACCGAACTATCTGATACTGGATAAGTTCATTGCCATTGCTGAGTTCAAGGGGATAACCCCTGTAATTGCAATAACAAAAACTGACCTTGGCGACAGCTCACCTATCCATGAGATATATGGCGGCATAGGCATAAGAGTCCTGGAAACTGACTACAGCAGACCTGAGTCCATTGATGCGGTCAGGGAGGTGCTCTCCGGAAAGATAAGCGCTTTTACCGGCAATTCCGGAGCCGGAAAGTCCACTCTCCTCAATGCCGTTGACCCCACACTGGACATCCCCACTGCGGAGATAAGCCGCAAGCTGGGCAGAGGAAGGCATACCACCCGCCATGCGGAGCTCTACAAGCTGGCTGGAGGAGGCTATATCGCAGACACTCCCGGCTTCTCCACCTTTGAGACCAATCAGTACGATATCATCCGCAAGGAGGAGCTTATCGGCTGTTTCAGAGAAATGAGAGAGTTCACCGGGGACTGCCGTTTCCGTGACTGCTCCCATACCTGTGAGAAGGGCTGTGCTGTGCTGGAGGCTCTCGAAAGGGGAGACATCCATAAAAGCCGTCACGAGAGCTACTGTGCTATGTATGACGAGGCCAGGCAGTTGAAGGAGTGGGAGCTGAAATGAAGAATTGTCATATCTTTGCCGGCGGAGAACTTGGAAATATCGACAAGTACTGGTTCACGAACCACAGAGGCTATGTTATATGTGCCGACAGCGGCTATAAACACGCAAAGGAGCTGAAACTTCACCCGGATGTGATAGTGGGCGACTTTGATTCTTACAGCGGCAAGCTCCCGGATGACTGCGAGATAATTCGCACTGTTCCTGAGAAGGACGATACTGACACTCTCATGGCACTTAAAATAGCCATAGAGCGTGGCTATGACCTCATATACCTCTACGGCGCACTCGGAGGTCCACGGTTTGACCATGCCTTTGCTAATATCCAGACTATGCTCTATGCCCGTGAACATGGTGCAAAGCTCATACTTATAGGCGACGAGAAGGTCTTTCTTCAAGGGCCGGGCGAGGGGATGTACCCGAAAAAGCACGGCGGTAAGTATTTCTCGGTATTTGCCCTTACTGAGAAAGTGACGATAAAAAGTCTCCGTGGAGTGAAGTACCCCCTTGAAAACTATGACATGAGAAACTCCTTCCCTATAGGAGTCAGCAATGAGATAACCGAAGTACAGGCTTTCCTCGACATAGAAAGCGGACTTGCTCTGGTGATACAGTCCTGATGTAACAATATCCCTCATCCTGAATATAATGGAGTATAACCATTTTAAGGAGGGAAAAGATGTGAAGGTAGTAGTCATAAGAAGTCCGAAGCTGCTCTCAGGTATACTCAGAGCCATATTCCACATAAAAAAAGAAGACCCGGAACAGTAACGGGCGGCAGGCGGACCTTCGGGTCCGCTTTTTTTCAGGGATTTTTTGGGATTTTCAATTAATTTTTTCCATGCTCTTGAAATCTGCATACAGATGTGATATAATGAATTGTAAGTGTGCATATGCACAAATCATTTTTACGAAAAGAGGAAACATAATGCCTGCTAATATTGTTGTCGGAACCCAGTGGGGCGACGAGGGAAAGGGTAAGATAATTGACATCATCTCTTCCCGTGCTGATGTTGTTGTACGTTCTCAGGGAGGTAACAACGCCGGACATACCGTTGTAAATAACGGTGAGGTCTATAAGCTTCACCTCATCCCCTCCGGTATTCTCTACCCCAATACCCTCTGCCTTATCGGCGCAGGTGTTGTTCTTGACCCCAAGGACTTCATCGGTGAACTTGACAGCCTCGCTGAGAGAGGTATCAAGACTGAGGGACACCTTAAAGTTGACCCCCGTGCTCATATCGTTATGCCCTGGCATATCGCTCTTGACGGCCTTTCTGAGGCTTTCAGAGGCGGTAAGGACATCGGTACTACCAAGCGTGGTATAGGCCCCACATATATGGATAAGTACGAGAGATGCGGAATCAGGATGTATGACCTTACTCATCCTGAGGTGCTTGCTGAGAAGATACAGTCTACAGGCAGACTTAAAAATAAGATAATCACTGAGGTGTACGGCGGCGAGCCCTTCGACCTTGACGCTGTTACCAAGGAGTACACAGAGTACGGCAAGAGACTCCTTCCCTACATGGACGACGTTTCTGTCCTCACCTTCGAGGCTGACAAGGCAGGAAAGACTATCATGTTCGAGGGTGCTCAGGCTACTCTCCTTGACATCGACTTCGGTACATACCCCTATGTAACCTCCTCACACCCCCTGTCAGCAGGCGTATGTGTTGGTACAGGCGTAGGTCCCAAGGTCATCACTAACATAATCGGTGTAGCAAAGGCTTATACTACCCGTGTCGGCAAGGGTCCCTTCCCAACTGAACTGGACGACGAGATCGGCGACCAGATAAGAAACGTGGGAGGCGAGTTCGGCACTACTACCGGACGTCCCAGAAGAACAGGCTGGTTCGACGCAGTTATCGTCCGTCACTCTGTAAGAGTCAACGGACTTGACAGCCTTGCTATCAACAAGCTCGACACACTTGCAGGCATCGACACACTGAAGGTATGTGTTGCCTACAAGAAGCCCGACGGAACTATCACAGAAAACTTCCCGCCCACTCTCGAAGAGCTGGAGGGCTGTGAGCCTGTTTACGAGGAATTCAGCGGATTCAGTGAGGATATCTCAAAGTGCAGGAGCTTTGATGAGCTGCCGGAGAACTGCCGCAGCTATATCGCCCGCCTTGAGGAACTGGTCGGCTGTCACGTAAGCATGGTCGGCATCGGCCCCGACAGAGCTCAGATCCTTGAAAGGTAAAATGAGAAAAATAAAAAGATTTTTTACAGTTGCCGCTGCGCTGACTTGTATAGCCGGCGCAGCTCCCGCATATCAGGCGGTATTTACGCCTGTTACTTCCGCTGCGGCGGAATCAGCCGCAGAAAATTCATTCAGCAGTCTGGATGAGGCTGCTGACTATGTGAGAACTCAGCTTGCAGCGAGAAATACCGAGATCACGGTGACTGTCCCCAGGGACTCCACGCTCTCAGGCGGAGCTCACATGAACTATATCGTTGACAAAGCCTGTGCCGAAACAGGCATCCCGAACGAGGGAGACTATATCAGAATGGGCCTGAAAGGTCACGGAGGCTATATATCCGGAAATTCCCAGACCCTTACCCTCGGCATAAATGTGGACTACTACACTGACTCAGAGCAGGAGGATGCTGTCACTAAAAGAGTGGCCTCCATACTCTCTGTCCTCAAGCTGGACGGCAAGTCTGACTATGAGAAGGTCCTGGCTGTCTATAAGTGGGTAACAGCGAATGTCTCCTATTCAACTGACCTGGAGAGCGACTGGGTATTCTCTGCCTACGGCGCACTCAGCAATGGTTCGGCGGTCTGTCAGGGATATTCACAGCTTATGTACAGGCTTCTGATGGAGGCCGGCGTTCCGTGCAGAGTAGTTACCGGCACGGGCATCAGGGGAGGCTCCCATGCCTGGAACATCGTAAAGCTGGACGGTCTCTGGTATTACCTTGACGCCACATACGACCAGGGTTATACCTATGAAAATTTTGATTATTTCCTTAAAGGTACTGAGGACTTCGACCTCGGTCCTGACAAGCACACTCCCTCATCAGGAGGGGACAGTGCTTTTCCAAATATAGAACCGGACTATACCTCTGCTGAATTTGCTGCGATGTACCCTATGGCTCTTACCGCCTATGACCCTGCCGCACATTCCGGCATAGTAAAAGGCGATGTGGACCTTGACGGCAAACTTACCGCATATGACATGTCTGCCATGCGTAAAGGCATTGTTAACGGATTTGCCAGCGGGGATGCCTTCAAAGCCGCAGACATCGACGGCAGCGGAGATGTGAAGATAAATGACCTGGTGCTTCTCCAGTCCTTCCTGGTTGGACACATCACCAGATTCCCGGCCTGAAACCCAAGGTCTGAGCAGCCAGTGGGCCTCAGTATGATTTGATATGGATATTAGAAAATGTATCACCGCTCTTGCAGCCGCTGTCACCATTGCACTGTGGCCGGCTCAGAGTGCAGCAGCATATACCCGGAATTTCAGCGGGGCGACAGTTGCTGCTCAGCAGACTTTTTCCTCATCGGTACAGAATTTCACAAGCGTTGGTGACGCAGCGGAATATCTCAGAGGCTGTATCCGCAGCAGACAGACTAACATAACCTTTGGTTATTCGGTCGCTTTGAAGTCCTCTGCCCAGACTCTTGACAGTATTTTTCTTGAATTGTTCAGCGAGACCGGACGTCCTGATGAAGGTGATTACATCCGCTATGGTTTGTACTCGTATGGAGTTTCAATGTCCGGAAATAGCAGCAGGACTGTCTATACACTTGAACTGGCATATTTTACCAATGCCCAACAGGAGCGTTACGTGGACTCGGCAGTGAGCAGCATCATCTCAAAGCTGTCTCTTAGCGGGAAAAGCGAATATGAGAAAATTGCCGCCATTTATGAATATATAGTCTCAAATGTTAAATATGCCGATGACCTTTCAGACGAAACTGTGTACTCGGCCTACGGGGCGCTTGCCAACGGAAAAGCAGTCTGCCAGGGATTCGCACAGCTTTTCTATCGCCTTGCATCTGAGGCAGGTATATCCTCCCGTGTAGTTGCTGGTACAGCAGGCGGCGGAGACCATGCATGGAATATAGCTTCGATAAACGGGTGGTATTATCTTCTTGACTCTACCTGGGACAGCAATATGGGCAGCGGTGCTAAGTACTTCTTCCTGAAAGGCACCAGCGACTTCGATGCCAATTACAGCGGCTCCAATCCTCATAAGGCCGGAGTCGGCCGTGAGGGTGCGGAGAGCTTCTACCCGGACTATACCTCTGCTGAATTTGCAAAGCTATATCCGATCGCTGCCAAGGCGTACTCTGCGTCGGACAAGGCTCCGTCCTTCAAGCGTGGAGACATCAACGGAGACAGTGTTATTGACGGCTCAGATGCAACAATGGCTCTCAGAGCCTATGCTGAAATATCGTCATTTGGCAATACAAGACTGACAGGTCCCCAGAGACTTGCCGCTGACGCTGACAGCGACGGAAAAACAGACGGCTCCGATGCTACGGTAATACTCAGGTATTATGCTCTGGCATCCACAAATCCCGGACTTACGCTGGAGGACTGCATGAAAATACAGCCGTAGGGCATCAGTCAGCGGAAATCTAATCACGAGGTGAAAAAAATGTACGACGAAAACGCTTTCGGCGGTTCTCCGCTGGAGGATATTGAATACAACGCTCCAACTGCAAAGAAGGAGGGACCCTCCGGAGTTGCAGCTCCTGTGCTGGACGACATCGACTATGTTGCTCCGTCCTCAAAAAAAGGCGGTCCTACCGGAGTAGCTGCTCCTGTTCTGGACGATATGGACGCTTATGTTCCCCCCACTGAAAAGAAGGGGGCTCCCACGGGAGTTGAGGCTCCTGTGCTGGATGACAACGATTCTTCATATACAGAGGCAAAGTCCGAGCCTGAACAGCTTGTTCTGTCAGATGAAGACATCATCAACGGCCTGACTCCGGAGCTTCTGGCGACTTTCAACAAGCTCCCTCCGGAGAATCAGAAAAAGGTCCTTGACATGAGAAGGGCACAGCTCGGTGCAGTAGCTCCTGCCCCGACAATAACAGCACCTGTCCTTGATGAGGATAACTATACACCTCCCCCGAAAAAGGAGGAGCCGCCCAAGCCTGCGGAGCCTGTCACGGCTCCTGTACTGGACGACGAGCCGGAGCCTGCAAAGTACGTTCCGAAATTTGTTGATGAGGACCTTGAAAAGGCAAAGAAAGAGGCCTCTAAAAAGGCCGTAGCTGCACAGCTCGTATCAGACCAGAAGGACTCCAAGGAGAGCCTCAGGATGATGATACAGCTCAAGGAAGAGCGTATGGCTGAGCTTGCACACAAGGGATTCCTGCTTACTATAGTAGCCGCAGTGGTCGGCATAGTTGCCGCTGTTGCGTTCTATCTGCTCTATTCCGGACAGCTCGGACTGACCTACAAGGACGGTATGAGCGGAGCTGCAAAGGTAGTAGGCGAGTCGGCACTTTACTTTGCTCTTGCAGCGGCAGTCGGAGGAGTGCTTCTCATGACCGGTGTTGGCATTGCCAAGTCACTTGCGTCACTGATATACCTTGTATTCGGCATAGTACAGCTATTCCCCGGTTCTGTTATGATACCTCAGCACGAGGGTAATATGGGACTTGTGGTCGCTCTGTATGCTGTTTCACTGATATGCACTATAGTGGTATTCTTTATGATCTCCGGCAGCGAGGCTGTTGGCCAGTACTTTAAACAGAGAAAATGATAATTAAAAAGGGACACCGCCGGTGTCCCTTATTTTTATGTTTCTTACTCGCCGCCGGAGCGTGAAAGGAGCTGCTTTTCAACTACTACAACTGAAATAGCAGCGGCGGCGATCTGGAGTATGAGCAGGGCGATCTGCACCCAACCGCTCATTCTGTCGCTTATACTCGTCTGGATGAAAACTACCGCAGCAATGGTCAGAAGAAAGAAAAATATCCCTGAGCTGAGCCAGAGTGTGCCGCACTTCTGATTGGCAAAGCTCCACGACTTTTGGTCTGACATAGCTGCTTTAGTGCGGAAGCCTATGGACCGGTCATCCCATGATGCGTATTTTTTCATGCAGAGACCTCCAAGTGCGATGGCAAGCGACATGATAATATTAACAATAAGAACTATACTCACATTACACCTCCATGCAGACAGCACTGAAAAGGGCGCCTTAAAGGCGCCCTTGTATCATATCCCGCAGTCCTCGTAGTCCTTCCATTTTTCAACGTAGAGCCTGTTGCTCCAGCTTCTGTACATGATGTAGACTACTGATGCTATGGCGAGAAATATAGCGCCAAGCAGCGGTATTGAGTCCTTGAATGCCTTGCGGGCAGGGTCATCTCTTCTTTTTCTCATATAAATTTCCCTTCCATCCTAAATATAACGATACAGACAGAGGGGCAGCATGACCACCCCTCTGACAAGTGTTTATTCTTCTGTTGCAGCAGCGTCAGCGCCGCCGTTCATTTCTGCCATAAGTCTTGCAAGCTCTGCGTCTACCTTAGCGTCTGACTCGATCTTCTCGAAAGCGTCGTTCAGGTCATCGTCAGCTCCTCCAGCGATCTCAGTGAAAGCTGCGGCCTCGGCCTCTTTGCGCTCGATCTTCTCTTCCATTCTGTTGAACTTCTCAAGAGCGGAGCTGCCGTCGAAACCTCCGGCGGACTTTGCAAGGCTCTTCTGAGTATCGGCCATCTGTGAACGTGCAATGAGCATAGCCTGACGGGACTTAGCCTCATCCAGCTTAGCTTTGAGCACCTCTACCTGGTTGCCGATAGCCTCGGTCTGGTCGGAGATAGACTCGTACATTTCCTTGTAGTTAGCCACATCCTCATCGGCCTTGACCTTCTTTGCGAGAGCCTGTTTAGCGAGGTCTGCGTTACCCTGAGAGAGAGCGGCCTTAGCCTTGGACTCCCAGCTTGCGGATATCTTCTGAGCCTCAAGATATTTCTTCTCAGCGAGGCGTTCGCTTGCCTTAGCCTTGCCGTAGTTCTGAGTTGCCTTTGTGAGCTCCTGCTGCATATCAATGATTATCTGCTTGACCATCTTCTCAGGATCTTCAGCCCTGTCGATAAGGTCGTTGACATTTGACTTGAGCAGATCACTTAATCTTCTGAAAATTCCCATAACACAATCCTCCTGTTTCATGGTATGTAGTAGGTTTATCAGCTCCGGACCCCTTTCCGGTGCCGTTATAAATATTATAATTTACAAATGGCAGCTTGTCAAGGATATGGGGACTGATTTCATCAAATTTTCATTGTGTTTACAAATTGGGTCAGGTGGACTCTTTTTCCACTTCTTCGATGTATTTTCCCAGCTCATCCAGGGAGATTCCCTTGGCACTGAGGGAGTCGTCCTCATTTATTTTAAGGAGCTTTTCTCTCAGGTCCAGCATTTTCTTTCTGCGTTCAAAGGCTTCTGCGTTCATTACTACAAGGTCAGGACTGCCTTCTTTGGTAAGCCTTAGCGGTTCTGATGTGATGTCACAGAGCTTTACGAACAGGTCATAATTTGAGCTGAAATCTTCGTGTTTGATAGATATCATTATAAAGGACTCCTTTCACGGTATCTTTGATATAATTGTACATCACAAATGGTTAAATGTCAAGATAAAAACTGTTTCGGCAGGTGTATAAAAGAGGGGCGGTCCGGGGAAAAATTCGTTAATGATCCGACAATGACCAAACGTGCGTGCATGAGGTGCATAATTGCACAAAATATCAGTTAATGAGTACTATATGTCATTGAAAACACGGAAAATGTAAGCTATAATATAGACAGTTAAGGGAATGCCTACAGCGTAGGGAACTGGAAGGTATTATTTGATCCGTAAAAAGAGAAACGAAAAAATTAGGCATTATATTTTCGGAGGGATATTTTTATGAGAAACACAATTATGAAGAAACGGATAGCTGCTGCTGCCGCAGCCGCTGTAATGACTGTTACAGCCGCTGCCGGAAGTCTGGGTACCTCAGACGTTAAACTTGTAAGCGGCAATTCAGTAACAGCCTATGCTGCTGAGAGCACTGTTAAGTTCTTACAGTCAGTAGGCTACGGAGAGGCTGTCTATGTGACATGGTCATCAGTAACAGGTGCAAAGTCATACAGCGTTTATGTTGACGGCACAAAGATAGACGATATGCTGGTAAGACAGTATCCCGGCTATATGAGAGCAGACGCAGTCGGTCTCAAGGCAGGCAGCCACACAGTTAAGGTGGTGCCTGTTATAAACGGCAGTGAGGACTCATCAAAGGCTGCTCAGACAACTGCTACAGCTTATGCTCACGACCGTTCAGGCTACGGTTTCGTAAACGGCACATCCTCAGGAGCTTACAATGAGGACGGTACTCTCAAGAGCAATGCAGTTGTACTCTATGTAACAAATGCAAACAATGATTCAGTTTCAATGGATGTTGTTACAGACTCCAAGGGAGGCACTACAGCATCTACAGGTATCCAGAACATACTCACAGCTTATAAGAAGGGCTACGATACAAGACCTCTCGATGTAAGATTTATCGGGAACATCACTGACCCTGCCACACTTGATGGCGGCGACCTTCTTGTAAAGGGCAGCAGCGATTCCAAGCGTCTTGACTGCGGCATCACTATCGAAGGTATCGGAAACGATGCTACATTCAATGGCTTCGGACTGAGACTTGCAAATGCCTCCAACGTTGAGGTAAGAAATATCGGATTTATGAACTGCGACAGCACTGAGGGCGATGACTGCGGTATCCAGCAGAGCTGTGACCACATCTGGGTACACAACTGTGATATGTTCTACGGCGATGCCGGTTCTGACGCTGACCAGGTGAAGGGCGACGGCGCTCTTGATACAAAGAAGTCCACATATGTCACACATTCCTACAACCACTTCTGGGACAACGGAAAGTGCAATCTCCAGGGTGCAAGCGCAAGTGATACATCAAACTACATCACATATCACCACAACTGGTATGACCACTCTGACTCCAGACACCCCAGAGTAAGAGTTGCAACGGTCCACGTTTACAATAACTACTACGACGGAAACGCTAAGTACGGTATCGGTTCTACTACTGATTCAGACGTTTTCGCTGAGAATAACTACTTCAGGAACTGCAAGTATCCCATGCTCATCTCCATGCAGGGCAACGATGTCACAGCAGGCGGCGTCTTTTCCGGCGAGGACGGCGGTGTGATAAAGGCATACGGTAACGTTATCGTGGGCGGAACTTTTACATCCTATCAGACAAACAGCACTGAGTTCGACGCTTACGCTGCAACTTCAAGAAGTGAAAAGGTGCCTTCAACTGTAACTGCAAAGCAGGGCGGCGCATCCTATAATAACTTCGATACAGCCAGCGACTTCTACTCATATACAGTGGATAAGGCTGAGGACGTTCCCACTGTAGTTACTTCAAAGGCTGGACGTGTAGACGGCGGAGACTTCAAGTGGAGCTTCGATGATTCAGTTGATGATGCCAGCTATGCAGTAAATGATGCGCTCAAATCTGCACTGGTAAATTATAAGGACACGATAACTGCTATCGGCAGCGGATTCACAGACGATAATACTGCTGCTCCTGTAGTTGAATCTACAACTACAACTTCAAATACACCTGTTGTGACAAATATCACAACAACTACAACTTCTACAGTTACTACAGCAACAACAACTCAGACTCCCGGTGTGGTAACTCCTGTAACAGGCGGAAATGTCATCTACGCTTCACCTAACGGCGGCGGAGACGGAAAGACAGTCAGCACACCTACTGACGTTCTTACAGCGATAAAGAACGTGCCAGCAGGAGGTTATATATACCTCCTCGATGGTACGTACAAATATGATTCCACTATCAAGATAGAGGAGAGCAATGCAGGAAGTGCAGGCAAGTACAAGACGATCGCCGCATATCCCGGAGCTACAGTAAAGTTTGACTTCTCCGGTGAGTCCGTTTCCTCATCAAGCTATGGTTTCGTACTTGACGGCTCCTACTGGCACTTCTACGGCTTTGAGATAGCAAATGCCGGCGATAACGGTATGCTCCTCTCCGGCGACAACAACATCGTCGAGATGATGATATTCAACGGCAACCAGGATACCGGACTCCAGATATCCAGATATAACGGCTCCTACAGTGATATTTCACAGTGGCCTACCAACAACCTCGTTAAGAACTGCACATCCAAGAACAACTGCGATGACGCAACTATGGAGAATGCAGACGGTTTCGCAGCTAAGCTCACCTGCGGTCAGGGCAACGTTTTCGACGGATGTATCTCCTACTGCAACTCTGACGACGGCTGGGACCTCTACGCTAAGGAGGCTACAGGCCCTATCGGAGTAGTGACCATAAAGAACTGTATCGCATTCCGCAACGGCTTCACTGAGGACGGCAAGGGATACGGCGACTGCGACGGCAACGGCTTCAAGCTGGGCGGCGGCGGAGTAGGCACCCGTCACGTTGTTGAGAACTGCCTCGCATTCGAGAACCTCAACTGCGGTTTCACTGACAACAACAACCCTGAATTCGGCGATATTAAAGATTGTACAGCATACAATAACGGTATCGGCGGAAACGGCAAGGGCAACTACTTCGTATACAGATGCAGCACTACTGCTACACTGACAAACCTGCTTTCATACTACAACACAAGCAAGGTCTCCAAGACCAATGCACCAGGCATCAAGCTGGCAAGCGACAAGTTCGTTGGCAGCATGACAAACTCCATCCACTTCAACAACAACGGAAGTTACTATTATGTAAAGTCCCAGACAACTATCGCCAGCGGCGATAAGATAGGCGATGTGATCACTCCTGCTGACTCCGACTTCATTACCCTCTCGGTCGGAGCAATGGGAACTGATTTCCACAAGGCATGGAGAAACTCCTCCGGAGCTCCTTCTCCTGCCGGATTCGCCGAAACAAACGGCACTTACAAGACACTTGGTTACCATATGTACAGCGGTATCTCACAGACAGCAACTCCTGATGTATATGCAGCAGGTACAACTCCTGTAGATACAGCTACAACTACAACAACTACTGCCACAACATCCGGTGGTGGTCAGTCCTCAACAACTACCACCACCACCCAGATCCCTGTTCCCGTATCCGGCGGTTATGTACATAACTTCACCGAGAACGGTACAGCAAGCAGTTTCTATACCATCTCAGGCAATCTTTCAACAGCTAAGGGTACGGTCACCTACAACGGCCTTGCCCTTACGCAGTGCCTGAAAATTGAGTCAGCAACAAGCATAGGCTTCAGAGCTGCAAATGCCGGCACTATCACACTGGTATTCGCAGAGGCTGACGCAACTATCAATATCGATGGTACAAAGTATACATCTTCCGGCGACGGCATCATCACTGTTGACCTTGCAGCCGGCGACCATGCTATCACAAAGGCAGACTCCGCAAACCTCTTCTATATGGTATTCACAGAGTCCGGCGCTCCTGTAAGCAAGTATCTTGCAGGTGATGCAGATTGTGACGGCGAGGTCAAGATGAACGACGTTGTCCTCATTATGCAGGTCGTTTCCAACAACGACAGGTATGGTGTAGGCGGAACAGCTGAAAAGCCTATCACAGAGCAGGGCCTTGAAAATGCAGACGTTTCCGGAAATATGAACGGTCTGTCTGTAATGGATGCCCTTGCAGTACAGAGATATCTGCTCGAACTGCTGCCATCTCTCCCGGAGGTCTGATAAACCTTCGGTTTCCCCTAAATATAATGATATAATGGAAAGAGGAGTCCTTTTGGGACTCCTTTTTTCATGTCTGTTTTTTCTCGGCCATTAGTATGGACGCCCTGTTCTGGATGAGTTCTGCGCACTGGGTGACGGTCTGTTCTCCACTGAAATAGGCTGAGACCTCCTCCTGTATGATATCAGAAAGGTCGTTGTCGATGCCGTTGGAAAGCTGCTGGATCCGGCCAATATATGCGGTGAGCCGATCCAGCTCATCCTGAGTGAGCAGCCCGACCTGGTACTCAACTCCGCTGATGCTTATGGTGCTGCCTAAGTGCTTTCCTGCCATGGCGTCAGCAGCAAGCTGGCTGTAGACCGCATTGTTCATTGGGAATCCCACCGCTCCCATGTATGTCTCACGGATCTGGCCGTCTATCATCATCTTCTCGGTCTTGCAGTAGTGGGAGGTCTGATAATCGCTGAGACAATAGCTGCGGATGAACTCCCATGCGCCACGTCGCTCTTCGTCGGAGACAGAGGCGGATATGGCAAACCTGTTGCCAAGGGTGTCGATGATGCCTCCGCAGCCGTCGTCGGAGGGGTAGCCGACGAGAGTCACGGGCTGACTCTCCTCATTCCACAGGGCAGTGTGATATTCTGCAAATCCCACGAGTCTCTTTTCACTGACGAGTTGAGCAGCAGACGGGTCAGGTTCACTGTATGTGCTGGAGAGGGCGCCGAAGGTGTTGCAGAATTCAAGAGTTTTTATGAACTCCGGGGAGTCAAAATGGACCTCTGCATTTTCGTAGTCGATATAGGAGGCCAGTTTACTGCGGAGAATGGTGAAGTAGACGTAGT
The DNA here is from genome assembly GCA_902762855.1 of Ruminococcus flavefaciens. Lineage (GTDB taxonomy): Bacteria > Bacillota > Clostridia > Oscillospirales > Ruminococcaceae > Ruminococcus > Ruminococcus flavefaciens_V. Next base: position 5,487 of record CACWPR010000023.1, on the reverse strand, counting down.
CCTTCTCAGTGTGGCCGGAAATAGTCGCTCCCTCCGGCATATTTTCCCAGTGGGAGATGAGCTCGTCCAGAGTCCAGCCCTCATTGTCCCCGGCATAGCGGCTCTGGCCTGCGAGTGTGTCAACGGTGTAGTAGGTGGGGAGGGTATAGAGCTTTCCGCCGGACTCGTGGAGCTCAAGGACATGGGAGTTAAGGGTGGAGTAGCTGACCTCCGGGTCATCTGCCATAAGCTGGCTGAGGTCGATAAAAGCTCCCCTTGCAGCAAGACGGTCCATGTTCTGGGGCGAGCCGAGGTAGTAGTCCCGTACTATATCTATTTCGCCGCTGGCGATATCCTGCATGAGCGTTATCATCAGTGAAAGCTGACTGTTCTCGTCGTAAACAGTATTGCCGCCTTCATCTGTACCGGCGATCTCTGAATAGTCCTTTGTGACTATTACATAGCCGTTATCTGACTCGTTGAACCGCTTTATGAGCTCGTACTCCTCCGGGTCGAGCCGACCAAAGACCGCATAGCTGAGGGTTATATTCTCCTTAGGCTCCTCATCCGGGGAGCCCGTGGAGGGAGGTGAGACAGTGCCGTATATCTCAGTTTTTACCTGCGGAGCGGAGCTGCTGTTTCTGCCGCCGCAGGAGACTGCTCCTGCAAAGAATGTCATAGCTGCGAGTAATGCGATAAGTTTTTTCATGGTGATTCCTCCTTAGGAATTTTCGCTCAGATATATCCCTATGCGGCTGTTGAGCATATCCACACATTCATCAGCGGACTTTTCACCGTTTAGGACAGCGGTGTACTCCTCCTTGATAATATCGTCAAGCATGGTATCATAGTAGGGCTCAAAGGTTACGTTATCAAGGTAGCCGAGAAACTGGTCTATCTGCTCCTGCGATATACTGAAAGTTCCCTGACCTGAGTGAGAGGGAGAAGGCTGATAAATGGAACCAGTTTTGTATTTATAGTTCCCGGTAGTTACAGCGTGGGCACTGTCTCTGATGACTGGGATGCCGCTGGACAGGGCAATGCGTTCCTGAGCATCAGAACTGAACATCTCGCTGATGAACTCATATGCCTCTTCCTTATGGGGACTTGTGGACATTATCCCCACCATTGCACTGATATTTGTATAGTTACCGCCGCTGTTTACCGACGGTACTCCTACAAAGGTCAGGGCACCGGTGCCCTCGAATTGGTAAAAGAAATTATATACCCAGCCATTGACACCGTCAACGGGACTATAGTATACCAATGCGTGGTCATGAATGAAGGTATCGAAGTCATTGTATCCCTCAAAACCGTCCTTCTGAGCCTCGCTCACAAATTGAAGTGCTTCTCTGAAAGGTCCGCTGAAATCGCAGGTGTTGTTTTCAAGGTCTATAGACTCCCGGCCGAGGAGAGAAAGGAAGTACTCGCTGAAAGTTGCATTAAGGGAGCCAAGAAAGTCCGAGCCCTCCGGAGTGCTTTTGTATGCGGCAATAGCATCCTTATAGGACCAGTCGGTGAGCTCCTCGCCGTAGAAGGAGCTTTTTGCACAGGCGGTATTCAGCCTGTAATTGGTGAAAAGTGCATTTATCTCCCCGTCAGTCCGCAGACTTTCAATGACGTTGGGATAGAAGTCTCCGGTGCTGACTCCGGTATCTCCGTCAAGAAACGGGGTCAGGTCAGCAAGATAGCCCTTTTTCCGCAGGGAGTCCATTGCGCTGGGAGATGTTATTATTATATCCGGGACCTTGCCGGAGAGAATGTCCGTATTCATATTGGTGAGCGCCCGGTCAGTGTCATAACCGCTGTCAATGAAATAATTGGTCTCCTTGATGTCGTATCTCTCAGAAATACTTCCGAACTTTTCATTCATTAAATAGGAGTAGGCTGACTCGCCGGCCGTCTGGTATACCACAAGCTCGGTTTTGCCTGTATCTGAGGTGTTTTCGCCGGATTTACCCCCGCAGGAAACTGTCCCTGCAAGGAGCAGTCCTGCGGATATGAGGAATATGAGTTTTTTCATAATGACATCTCCTTTACGAATTCTCACTGAGATATATCCCTATGCGGCTGTTGAGCATGTCCACACATTCATCAGCGGACTTTTCACCGTTCATCACAGCGGAGTATTCCTCCTTTATGATATTGTTTATCTCAGGGGTTATGCCCAGGTCTATCTTTACAGATGTTGCATAGTCGATAGCCTGCTGTATCTGCTCCGGACTCATCCTCCAGGTCTCGTTGCTGTCAAAGTGGGAGGGATTAGAGTAACCGGCGATAGCTCCGTTTTTCCACTTATGCTTATCGGAGGTTATCTCCGGCAGAGCAGAGGATATTACAGGTACACCAAAAACTTGGCCGGGGTCGCCCTGTAACTCCGGGGCAAGAAGGCTGTTGATTATGGCCCATGCATCCTCCTTGTGGGAGCTGTTCTCCATGATGCCGTACAGCTCGCTTGTCCAGCCTATGGCTCCGCTGCCGTTAATGGAGGGATAGCCCACAAATGAAAGGTTACTGCCTTCAATGTAATAGTATTCCTGCGCCAAAGCTGAATCAAGGCCAAAGGGAAATGGGACTCCACTGAGAAGAGCCTTGTCGGAGAGAAGGGAATCATCATAGTAGCCAAAGGGATATTCCCTGTCCGGCAGACCTGACAGAAATTCCAGAGTCTCCTTGAAGGGGCCGCTGAAATCACAGGTGCTGTCCTCAAAGTCGATAGAGTCGTAGGCCACCTTTGTCAGCATATATTCCCAGAGCGTATCTTCAGATGTAGCTCCCCAGAGAAATTCCATATCCTCCGGCAGGTTTTTGTAGGTCTCGATAGCGTCCTTGTAGCTCCAGCCGGTCATGTCCTTTTCAAAGTGGGAGGCCTTGGCAGTTGCAGTCTGGAAATGGAAGCTGTCGTAGATGTAGTCTATCTTCCCGTCATGGGTGATGCTTTCCCTGACATTTGGAAGGAAATCGTCGGGCTTGGTGCCGTCATAGCCCTCCATAAGGGGTGTGAGGTCTGCAAGATAGCCTTTCTTCCGGAGCTTTTCCATGTTGTGGGACTGAGTGACGATTATATCAGGGGAGTTGCCGGAGAGTATCTCGATATTCATATCTGTCAGTGCCTGAGTGCCGTAAGGGTCGTCCTCGTAGAAGAACTCGGTCTCGTCAAGGACGTACTTTCCGCTCTCCCTGACAAATTTGTTGATAGGGTCGTTGTCGTTGTGGTGGAAGGTGGTGGTGTAAAAGAGCTTTACGTGTATCTTGTCCTGTGAGTTGTCCTGGACGTTTCCGTCGGGGATAACAACTGTGTCAGAGGAGCTCTTTTTGCCCTTTCCGCAGGAAACTGCTCCTGCAAAGAATGTCATGGCTGCGATCAATGCGATAAGTTTTTTCATAGTGATTCCTCCTTAGGATTTTTCGCTCAGATATATTGATACCCTGCTCTGGATAAGCTCTGCACATTCCTCCGGGGAGCGCTCTCCTGCAAGGACTGCCGCTGATTCCTCATGAATTATATCTGAGGCGGTTTTGTCGTGATATGGGGCAAATTCAAGCCCTGTAAGGTAATTGTATAGCTGCCGGACCGCTGCCTCAGGAATGGCTTTTTCGCCGTCAAAGGTCCGGGACTCGGATATGTTATGCTCGGTGAAGGTACCCTCCGGGTCGAAACACTCTTCAAAATAAGGCCTGTATACCGGAATGGAGTCTCCGGACTGCTTCTGGCGGAGAGTTCTGTCAGTAACCGCATATTTCACGAACTCCCAGGCAGTTTCCTTCATAGAAGAATTTTCCGGAATTGCCATAAGTCCGGTACACTCGGTGTAAGCACCGCAGCCGGAATCAGAGGGGAATCCCACGAATGTAATGCCCTCGCCGCCAAAGGTACGGAAAATCGAATTTCCTGTATTTTCGTTGACAGAATCTATGTGAATAACGTTCACAAGGGTGGAATCGTTGATGAAAGCATTCTGCACCTGCTGCTGATAGTCAGATATCTCTCCTTCTGTAGAGCCCTCGGTCAGAAGGAACATATCGTTCTGCCGCTGAATATCCATAGACAGTGACAGAGCCTTTGCGAAGGTACCGCCGGTGAAGTTGCAGGAGCCGTTTTCAAGGTCTATGCAGTCGTCGGCAGCTTTTTTGGTGATGTAGTGGTAGGCTATCCTGGGATTTCCTCCCTGCTCAAGCCACAGGGTCATGTGGTCTGAGAGGCCGGAGTATATCTCCTCGAAGCGTTCAAGTGTCCAGTCCTGAGCTTCTCCCACAAGGCTTGTCTTTGCAGCGGCTGTAGTCACTTTGAAGCCGGCAGACACAGCAGGGAGCTGGCCGTCCACTTCAAATCCTGACAGGATATTTGGCAGAAAGTCCTCCCGTGACAGGCCGCCGTACTCGTCCATAAGGCCGTACATATCCGCAAACATATCCTTTTTTTCAAGCTCGGACATGAGCCCTGGGTCTGCTATCATGACATCCGGTATTTTCCCGGCAGAAAGGTCCTGCTTGAGCAGGGTATAGGGGTCATCAGAGAGTTGGGAGTAGTCCACAATATCGATCTCAGTCTCAGGGTGGAGCCTTTCAAACTCCGCAAGAGGGGAGATGAACTCATAGCTGGTCTCCGGCATGGCGATAGTCAGGACAGGCCTGCCGTCCTCGGTGACTTTCCGGCTTTCGGAGCCTTCAGTTTTGCTGCCGCAGGAGACAGTCCCCGAAATGACTGCCGCTGCGGACAATATTGCGATAAATCTTTTCATTTCCGCACCTTCGTTACGAGAACTGCTCGGAGAGGTATGTGGACACACGATCTTGGAGCCGGTCGGCGCACTCCTCAGCGGTACATTCACCGTGGAAGTAATTTCCGGTCTCCTCGTAGTAGACATCGTAAAGGAAGTTTATCTTGTCAATGTCCATGCCTGCGAACCTGTTGGGGTTGGCGGTAGGCTGAGCATCGTTTAGCAGATCATTCACCTTCTCAATGACCTCGTCGGTGACATAGCCGCATTTTCTGTATGTCACGCTGTCCACGAAGTCCCTGTCAACATCGTAGATCACACCGGTGTAGTCTTTTACATCATCGGGATATGAGGCATCACTGTAGTCGTAGGGCTGTTTTGCGGCCTCGGCTGCGATAGCAAGTCCGGACTTTGTAACAGGGAAACCTCCCATAAGAGTCTTTCCACGGCCGGTATAGTATTTTCTTGCGGCCTCGTCGCTGATGACCGTTTTCACGAACTCCCATGCAAGCTCCGGGTGCTCGGAATGCTTGGTGACCATAAGTGTATCTCCGGCGCTGCTGACGATATTGGTGTGTCCGGGAGATTGCCACTCGCCGAGAGTAGTTACATCCTCGCCGCCGAATGCACCGTTTAACTTTGTCAGATAATCAGCGTAATGCCAGATATCCATATTCATGAACAGTGTCTTGTCCTCAGCATATTCATTCTGCTGGAGGTGGAACTGCTCTGCTGCATTTTCTGTTGAGCCTACCGGGTCACTGTATGTGATAGTGTCCGGGTCAGT
>CACWPR010000022.1 GCA_902762855.1 Ruminococcus flavefaciens | reverse complement strand
GCCTCTGCTGAAAGGGGAAGGTGTACGGCCATCTGGTCACCGTCGAAGTCAGCGTTGAAGGCTGAGCATACGAGGGGGTGGAGCTTGATAGCACGGCCCTCAACAAGTATAGGCTCGAACGCCTGGATTCCCAGACGGTGGAGCGTAGGAGCACGGTTGAGCATTACAGGGTGGTCCTTGATAACGTCCTCCAGAGCGTCCCATACCTTATTGTCAGCTCTCTCTATGAGCTTTCTTGCAGACTTGATGTTCTGGATAGCCTTCTTGTCTACCAGTCTCTTCAGTACGAAAGGCTTGAAGAGCTCCAGAGCCATTTCCTTAGGAAGTCCGCACTGGTACATCTTCAGCTCAGGTCCAACGACGATAACTGAACGTCCTGAGTAGTCAACACGCTTACCGAGGAGGTTCTGACGGAAACGTCCCTGCTTACCTTTGAGCATATCAGAGAGTGACTTCAGAGCACGGTTGTTAGGTCCTGTAACAGGTCTGCCGTGACGGCCGTTGTCGATAAGGGCATCAACAGCCTCCTGGAGCATTCTCTTCTCGTTTCTTACGATGATGTCGGGAGCGTCAAGTTCCAGCATCCTCTTGAGACGGTTGTTTCTGTTGATTACTCGTCTGTAGAGGTCATTAAGGTCTGATGTAGCGTAGCGTCCGCCGTCCAGCATTATCATAGGACGGATATCCGGAGGGATAACAGGAACTACGTCGAGTATCATCCACTCAGGCTTGTTGCCGGAGAGACGGAATGCCTCGATTATCTGGAGTCTCTTGAGGAGCTTTACCTTCTTCTGGCCGGCAGGAAGTCCAACCAGCTCTGCCTTCAGGTCGTCAGCTACTATCTCGATGTTGTTTCTCCAGTCGATGTCTGTAAGCTCTGCAAACTTCCGGCACTCTTCACAGTCGCACTCTGTGGGCTTGTTATAGCACTGTACCTTCTTGCCGCCAAGGGATATCTTGCCCATGTCTACAAGGCGGTTCTTGTGTGTGTCATATCTTGCAGGGTCGTACTCATTGAGGAGCTTCTTTATAGCCTCGGCACCCATTTCAGCCTTGAAATCGTCGCCGTACTTCTCACGATACGAGAGGTACTCCTTCTCGGAAAGGAGCTGCTTCTTTATGAGCTCTGTGTTGCCGGGGTCGATAACGATGTACTTTGTGAAGTAGAGTATCTCCTCCAGGCGCTTCTGAGATACTTCAAGTACCTGTCCGATACGGGAAGGAGTACCCTTGAAGTACCAGATGTGGGAAACAGGAGCTGCAAGCTCGATGTGACCCATTCTCTCACGGCGGACTCTTGCTCTTGTTACCTCAACTCCGCAGCGGTCGCAGACCTTGCCCTTGAAGCGTATCTTCTTGAACTTTCCGCAGTGACACTCCCAGTCCTTGGTAGGTCCGAAGATCCTCTCGCAGAAAAGGCCGTCACGTTCAGGCTTCTGAGTTCTGTAATTTATAGTTTCAGGTCTTTCAACAACACCGTAGGACCAGCTTCTGATCTGTTCCGGTGAGGCAAGGCCTATCTTTATTGATTCAAAAGTTGTAAATTCCAAACTGCTACCTCCTACAAATTATATGCTCAGCGAACTGTCCGGGAACCGGAGGCTTCCGGACGCCGCTTACATTTCACGGATTATTTATTAGTCCTCGTCAGAGGAGTCGTCGAGGTCGAGGAAGAGGTCCTCGTCATCGTCATCGCCGCTGAGGTCGAGTTCGTCGTCGTCGAAACTGAATTCTTCACCGTCGTCAACTGAGCTGAAGGCATCGTCATCCTCGCCATCCTCGTCGAATGAGAATCCGGCATCGCCGATGTCTCCGTCGGAGTACTCGGTGCTGTCAGCAGTATCCTCATCTGCGAAGGAGTCGTTTGAAGGTATCGGATCGTCGTCATCGTAGGTCTGCTTGAGGTCTATCTCCTCCTGGTTGATGTCGAGTACACGAACATCCAGACAGAGAGACTGCATTTCCTTGATGAGTACCTTGAAGGACTCAGGGATGCCTGGAGTAGGAACGTTCTGACCCTTTACGATAGCCTCGTAGGTATTTACACGTCCGATAGTATCGTCGGACTTGACAGTCAGTATCTCCTGGAGGGTGTAAGCTGCACCGTATGCCTCAAGGGCCCAAACTTCCATCTCTCCGAAACGCTGTCCGCCGAACTGAGCCTTACCGCCCAGAGGCTGCTGCGTTACCAGTGCGTAAGGACCAACTGAACGTGCGTGGATCTTATCGTCAACGAGGTGGTGGAGCTTGAGGTAGTACATATAGCCTACAGTTACACGGTTATCGAACTTCTCACCTGTACGTCCGTCGTAGAGAGTGAACTTACAATCCTCGGTGAAGTCAAGTGCATTTGGGTTGATGACCTTATCCATAGCCTTGAGCTCGAACATATCGTCCCTGTGCTCATGAGCGTGTTCATTGGCCATCTTGAAGCATTCACGGATGTCGTCCTCGTGAGCGCCGTCGAATACAGGAGTCATGATGTGCCAGCCAAGAGCCTTACAAGCCATACCAAGGTGTACTTCAAGTACCTGTCCGATGTTCATTCGTGAAGGAACGCCCAGGGGGTTGAGGACGATGTCCAGAGGAGTACCATCGGGAAGGAAAGGCATATCTTCCTCAGGAAGGATACGGGAAACAACACCCTTGTTACCGTGACGGCCAGCCATCTTATCGCCGACTGTTATCTTTCTCTTCTGAGCGATGTAGCAGATAACACGCATATTTACACCTGCTGAGAGCTCGTCGCAGTTCTCACGGGTGAATACCTTTACGTCAACGATGACACCTGATTCGCCGTGAGGCACCTTCAGGGAGTTATCACGTACTTCTCTTGCCTTCTCACCGAAGATCGCACGGAGGAGTCTTTCCTCGGCTGTGAGCTCAGTCTCTCCCTTAGGAGTTACCTTACCAACGAGGATGTCGCCGGAATTTACTTCTGAACCGATGCGGATGATACCGTTCTCGTCAAGGTTTGCAAGAGCATCGTCGCCAACGTTGGGGATGTCTCTTGTGATTTCCTCAGGTCCGAGCTTTGTATCACGGCACTCTATCTCGTATTCTTCTATATGAACAGATGTGAAAACGTCTTCTCTAACAAGGCGTTCGTTAAGGAGAACAGCGTCCTCGTAGTTGTAGCCTTCCCAGGTCATGAATCCGATGAGGGCATTCTTACCGAGGGAGATCTCACCGTCAGCAGTAGCGGGACCGTCTGCAAGCACCTGGCCCTTCTTTACCTTCTCGCCTGCTGTGACGATAGGTCTCTGGTTAACGCAGGTACCCTGGTTGGAACGCTTGAACTTGATGAGCTCATACTTGTGCTCGATGCCGTCGTCGCCTATCATGTTTATCCTGTCAGCGTCAACGTATGTGATAGTTCCGTCGTAGTCAGAAACTATGCAGACACCGGAGTCAACGGCTGCCTTGTACTCCATACCTGTGCCAACGAAGGGGCGCTCTGTCTTGAGGAGCGGAACTGCCTGACGCTGCATGTTTGAACCCATGAGGGCACGGTTAGCGTCGTCGTTCTCCAGGAACGGGATCATTGATGTAGCAACAGATACGACCATCTTAGGAGAAACATCCATGAAGTCGACCTTTTCACGCTCGCACTCAAGGATCTGGTCACGGTAACGTGCGTTTACACGGGGTCTTGCCAGCTTGCCATCCTCAGTGAGGGGCTCGTTGGCCTGTGCTACGATATAGTTGTCCTCTGTGTCGGCTGTCATGTAGACAACTTCCTTTGTAACAACACCTGTAGCCTTGTCGACCTTGCGGTAAGGAGCTTCGATAAAGCCATATTCGTTTATTCTTGCGAAAGTAGCCAGGTAGGAGATAAGTCCGATGTTAGGACCTTCAGGAGTCTCGATAGGACACATTCTTCCGTAGTGGCTGTAGTGAACGTCACGTACCTCGAATCCGGCACGGTCTCTTGAAAGACCTCCGGGACCGAGAGCTGAGAGACGTCTCTTATGTGTAAGCTCAGCAAGGGGGTTGTTCTGGTCCATGAACTGTGACAGAGGTGAGGAGCAGAAGAATTCCTTCATTGCTGAGGAAATAGGTCTTATATTGATAAGTGACTGAGGTGTAAGGGTGTTCACATCCTGAGTCTGGATGTTCATTCTCTCACGGATACCTCTTTCCATACGTGCATAGCCGATACGGAACTGGTTCTGGAGGAGCTCACCAACTGAGCGGATACGTCTGTTGCCCAGGTGGTCGATGTCATCAACAGTACCAACACCCTCGCAGAGGTTGAGGAAGTAGCTGATAGTAGCGTAGATATCATCGAGGATGATGTGCTTGGGAACAAGCTCGTCTGCTCTCTTCTTGATATTCTCTTCCAACTCGTCAGCGTCAGCGGAGGTCTCCATGATCTCTCTGAGGACCTTGTAGGATACCTTCTCGTTGATGCCGTACTTCTCAGCATCGAAGTCGATGTAGCCCTTGATGTCTACCATGCCGTTGCCGATGATCTTGGCTATCTTCTCCACCATGCGGATAGAGGTCTCGCCTCTCTCGTCAGTGAAGTATTCCTTTGCCTCTACGCTTACGAATGCGTAGTATACACCAGCCTGCTCGATCTCGCAGGCTCTGTCATATGAAACAGTCTCGCCTGCGTCAGCCATTATCTCTCCGGTATTTGGGTCGATGATAGGCTCAGCAAGGGTATGGCCTGCCAGACGGGATGCGATGCCCAGCTTCTTATTATACTTATATCTTCCGAAACGGCAGAGGTCATATCTCTTTGCGTCGAAGAAGAGGTTATTCAGGTGAGTTACAGCGCTCTCGACTGTAGGAGGCTCGCCGGGGCGGAGCTTCTTGTAAACGTCGATGAGAGCGTCAGAGTTGTTCTTTGTCTGGTCCTTCTGGAGGATAGTCTGCTTTAAGCGGTCATCCTCGCCGAACATCTCGTATATCTCCTCATCGGTGCCTACACCGAGGGCACGGATGAATGTAGTTATCGGTATCTTTCTGTTCTTGTCTATGCGGACATAAACAACATCGTTGGAGTCCATTTCGTACTCCAGCCATGCGCCACGGTTAGGGATAACAGTGGTATTGAACAGGTCCTTACCTGTCTTATCCTTCTCGAAGGCATAATAAACACCAGGTGAACGGACGAGCTGAGATACGATAACACGCTCAGCGCCGTTGATAACGAAGGTTCCGCTGTCTGTCATGAGCGGGAAATCGCCCATATATATCTCACTTTCGCTGACAGCACCTGTCTCCTTGTTTGCAAGGGTAGCAGTAGCTCTCATGGCTACCTGATACGTAGCTCCTCTGGATTTACATTCTGCGAGAGTGTACTTGGGAGTATCATCGAAACGGTAGTCCTTGAAATTGAGCACCAGATTGCCGTTATAATCTGTGATAGCGGTCATGTCTCTGAATACCTCACGCAGACCCTCTTCCCTGAACCACTTATAAGAGTTCTTCTGGACCTCGATGAGGTTAGGCATTTCGAGGGGTTCGGTGATCTTACCGAAGCTCATTCTGACGTTCTTTCCAAGCTGCTTAGGTGTTACATTCACCATAGGCGGAAACCTCCTTATTTTTGTCCGTACCGTGCCGGGGCGGTTCCCGGACCGCACGGTATATTTGCTGATGTACGGAAAATTTTTTTCCTCAGAACTATTGACAATTGCATCTGCATATGTTATAATATCTTGCAGAAAAGGGATACTTTTCCATACTGATACATTATATTATTATAATACTAAACGTCCCCTGTGTCAAGAGGGCTGACTAAGATTCATCAAAACTGCCGGATTTTAAAAAGAAGTCCGGCTGTTTTTTGTGATAATTAGTAATCAGTAAGCAGAAAGTAAAAAGTACAGCCTACGGCTGCAATCACGCATTAGTATAAGGGAGTTCGCAGTCATGCTTGCAAGTTTAACGAATATCAATAAATTTTATAACGGGAAACAGGTACTCAGCAACGTTTCCCTCACTATCGACGAGTCCGATAAGATAGGCCTTGTGGGAAATAACGGCTGCGGAAAGTCCACCCTGCTGAAAATACTCACAGGCTCCGTGGAGCCCGACCGTTTCACCGAAAAGGACGGGATAGTTTCACTGGCTCAGAAAACTACTATCGGCTACCTGGAACAGATGGGCGGACTCAACTCCGAGAACACCGTCATCGACGAGATGCGGAGCGTGTTTGAGCCTATCCGCAAGGCGATAGAGCGGCTCCGTGAAATAGAGCTGGAAATAGAGCTCGGAGACAACTCCTCTGCCGATGAATACCAGCAGCTCACCTCATGGGTGGAGGCAAATGACGGCTACAACACCGATGTCAAAATAAGGATGATACTAAATGGTATGGGCTTTTCCGAGGAAGAGCTCCACCGTACCGTATCCGGATTCAGCGGCGGTGAAAAGACTCGTCTGTGCATCTCAAGGCTTCTCCTTGAAGAACCGAACCTCCTCATCCTGGACGAGCCTACCAACCACCTTGACTTCAAGACTATAATGTGGCTGGAGGACTACCTCCGCTCCTACAGAGGCGCCGTGCTGATAGTATCCCATGACCGGTATTTCCTGGACCGCCTCTGCACCTCGATATGCGAGATAGAAAGAGGTGTGCTCACCAGGTACAGGGGCAATTACTCCGCATTTGTCCGTCAGCGTGAGGAAAACGACGCCCGCCGTGAGAAAGAGTACGAGCAGCAGCAGAAACAGATAGCTCAGCTTGAGGACTATGTCGCCAAGAACCTGGTACGTGCTTCCACCACAAAAATGGCTCAGAGCCGCCGGAAACAGCTTGAAAAAATGGAGCGCATAGAGCGCCCTGTACATGATACAAAATCAGCAAAGATACACTTTACCTATGCTGTCGAGCCTCCCCAGGAGGTCCTTAAAGTCAAGGGCATAGACATTGCTGTCGGAGAGGGCTCCGGGCGTAAAACTCTCGTGGACGAGCTCAGCTTCGACGTCCGCAGAGGCGAGAAAATAGGCATCATCGGTGACAACGGCATCGGCAAGTCCACACTTCTCCGCATAATACAAGAGCAGCTCCCTCACAAGGGCATCGTCCGCTGGAACAGCAATATCAAAATTTCCTACTTTGAACAGGAAAGCACCAACCTCAATCGTGAACTCACCGTAATGGAAGAGCTCCACAGCCGCTATCCCTCCATGTCCGAACTGGAAGTCCGCAGTCTGCTGGCTCAGGTCAGGCTCATCGGTGAGAACGTGTTCAAGGAGACCGGAGTCATCAGCGGCGGTGAACGTGCAAAGCTGTGTTTCGCAATAATGATGCAGGAGCACGGCAACGTCCTCATCCTCGACGAGCCTACTAACCACCTGGACCTCAGTTCAAAGGAGGCTATCGAGGAGGCTCTTGAAGAATACACGGGAACTATCATATTCGTATCCCATGACCGCTACCTTCTCAGCAAAATAGCCGACAGGCTCATTGAGCTCACCGCAGGCGGCTACCGTGAACACAATTACGGCTTCGAGAAGTACCTGGATGTGCTCCGTGAGGAACAGGCCGAACAGAAGCGTATAGCAGACGCTGAGAAATTTGCAAAGGCTGCCGAAGCCGCAAAGGAGAAGTCCGCAAAGACCTATCGCAGCAAGCAGCAGAGAAGTGCCGACGCTGCAAGAAAAAACGAAATGCGCCGTCTGGAAAAGGAAATAGACGAGCTCCAGGCAAAAATAGATGCTCTGAACGAGGAGATAAGTCACGAAGAAGTCTACAGCGACTATGAGCTTATGAACAGTAAGTGCCTTGAGATAGAAAGTCTTAAACAGCAGATAGACGATGACTTTGAAAAGCTCATCGAGCTCGACGAGTGACCGGTCCTTTCAATATGAACAAAAAACGAACAAATCGTGGACCTTTCATAATCATGCATATTGTTCAACCAATCGAATTGTAAAAAATCACCAAAATTGCGTTTTGCCCAAAAAACTATTGAAATATTTCCGGAACTGTGCTATAATAAGTACAAGTAAAAAACGGCTATGCCAACCGAATAGAAAACAGGGAGGAAAAGTTAATGAAACACATCCAGACTATCAACAAGGCTAATCTCAAGGAATCCGCTAAGAAGGGCGGCTGCGGCAAGTGCCAGGCTTCATGTCAGTCTGCTTGCAAGACATCATGCACAGTTGCTAACCAGAAGTGCGAAAGATAAGCCCAAGCGCTCAACTAAAAATTCTTTGAGGCGGTATTATATGCTGCCTCATCTTTTTTATCGGAGGATTTATCAATGATTCACAAGTATAAGCTAAACGGCTTTAATATCGTGCTTGACGTCAACAGCGGCGGTGTCCACATCGTGGACGAGCTTACCTACGACCTTCTCGACAACGTGGAGCCTCCTTTTGAGGAAAAATGTCCTGAGAAGGTCATCGAAAAACTGTCCCGCTCCTATTCAAGAGAGGACATCGAGACCTGCTATGAGGAGATAGTTGAGCTCTATAATGACAAGATACTCTTCTCTGAGGATGACTATGAGAAGTATGCCAAGTACTCCGTGGCCTCCCCTGTCAAGGCTATGTGCCTGAATATCGCCCACGACTGCCAGCTTCGCTGCAAGTACTGCTTCGCATCTACCGGAGACTTCGGCAAGGGCAGAAAGCTCATGTCTTATGAGACCGGAAAGCACGCTATCGACTTCCTGCTGGAAAACTCCGGCGACAGGCCTAATCTGGAGCTTGACTTCTTCGGCGGTGAACCCCTGATGAACTTCAAGGTCGTAAAGCAGATAGTCGAGTACGCCCGCTCCCGTGAGGCTGAGTACGGTAAGAAGTTCCGCTTTACTATCACTACAAACGGTCTCCTGCTGGATGACGACAAGATAGACTTTATCAACCGTGAGATGTCCAACGTGGTACTCTCTATCGACGGCCGAAAGGAAGTAAACGACTTCTTCCGTGTGCTCCCCAATGGACAGGGCTGCTACGATATGATACTCCCCAAGTACAAGAAGCTGGTGGAGGGTCGTGGTGACAAGGAGTACTATGTAAGAGGAACTTTCACCAACAAGAACCTCGATTTCTCCAATGACGTTTTTGCCCTGTATGATGCAGGCTTCGACCAGATATCCGTTGAGCCCGTCGTAGGCGACTCCGACGAGTATGCCCTCACCGAAAAGGACCTCCCTGCTGTATTCAAGGAGTACGAGGTCCTCGCAAAGAAGCTCATCGAAAACGAAAAGGCCGGAAAGAAGTTCAACTTCTTCCACTTCATGCTGGACCTTGACCAGGGTCCATGCGCTATAAAAAGACTCCGTGGCTGCGGATGCGGCAACGACTACGTCGCTGTTACTCCTGACGGAGATATCTACCCCTGTCACCAGTTCGTAGGTATAGATGAGTACAAAATGGGAAATATCGACGAAGGTACCTTCAACCAGGATATGAAGAAGGAATTCGCCGCAGCTCATATCTACTCCAAGCCTGACTGCAAAAAGTGCTGGGCCAAGTTCTATTGCAGCGGCGGCTGTAATGCCAACAACTACCAGTACATGGGCGATATTCATAACGCTCACAAAATATCATGTCAGCTCGAAAAGAAGAGACTTGAATGCGCTATCATGATGAAAGCCGTTCGCATCTTCGGAGAGCAGGAATAAAAATAGCGGGACGCAGATGCGTCCCGTTTTCATATTCATCATTCGAGCTCGTCAAATACCTGCCGCTCTTTCCTGTATCTTAAATAGACTATGCCTGCCGCAAACAGCA
Source organism: Ruminococcus flavefaciens (assembly GCA_902762855.1). Lineage (GTDB taxonomy): Bacteria > Bacillota > Clostridia > Oscillospirales > Ruminococcaceae > Ruminococcus > Ruminococcus flavefaciens_V. The sequence goes on along the minus strand of CACWPR010000022.1, from coordinate 21,640 downwards.
CCGTCGGCAGGACGGCTATCAGACCGATGTCGACAGGTCCGAATATGATGCGCCTCTCGTTAGCTCCGAAGATAGTCACGGGGAATACCGAATTGCCTGCGGCATGATACAGTCCGCAGAGCCATATACTACCCGACTTCTCATAGAAAAAGTCGGAGATTATACCCGTTGAAGTGGTGAACACGCTGAATGCAAACAGTCCGAGCAGCGGAGCTCCGATGTAGTCTTTTCCATATTCGTAGCCAACGAGCAGCATCAGCGGGAAATGCCACGCTCCGTGTATCACACCGCCGAGAAGCACACCCTTTGTGTAACCGAGCCGCTCTTTAAGTTCAGGGAACATATAGCCTCGCCAAGCGCCGCAAAGAGCGATATACAGAGCTGGAACGAGGTAAGCGATAAAAACGACTCTTTCAGGTAATAGCCTATGAGAGAGCCACCGTTCTCTTCAAGCTGCTCGAATTGGTAGGGGTCCATTTCCTTAAAAAAATTCCCTGAAAGGTCAAGGTCATCAGGAAACATCACATAGTAAAATACCACACCTATCATCTGAGAAATCGTCGGTATGAGCCACGCAGCAAGTATGAGCCGCCAGTTTTTTCCAGCCTTTGGATTCCATCCCATTCCCTTGAAACCAGCCCCTGCAATGAGAGCGCCTACCGCAGGCATGAACATTGCAAAGGAAAGAGAATAGCTGAAGCTCATCATTCCCGCCATACTGCCGCAGTTGATAAGGTCGTAGCAGCCGACAGCCCCTATCGCCCATGCAGCAGCGAATGTGAAAATCAGATGTTTCTTTAGTTTTGACATTGCTCAGCCTCCTAAAAATAAAGCTAAGGGAAGCACACGAGTGCTTCCCGTTTTTGTTATATTCACTTCTTTATCTTCATAGAAATATCAAAGCACTTGACTGAATGTGTAAGAGCTCCAAGGGAGATTATATCCACACCGGTCTCGGCTACCTCACGGATATTCTCCGCTGTGACGTTTCCGGAGGCCTCCAGCAGAGCCCGTCCGTCTGTTATAGCCACGGCCTGCTTCATCTCGCTGCACGACATATTGTCCAGCATGATTATCTCCACCTTGTTATCCAGAGCCTCTCTCAGCTCCACAAGGTCACGTACCTCCACCTCTATCTTGACCGTATGTCCTATCTTCTCACGAAGTGCTGCAACTGCTGCTGTTATGCCGCCGTAAGCGTCGATATGGTTGTCCTTGAGCATTGCTGCATCGGAAAGGTTGAAACGATGGTTCTTTCCGCCGCCGACTGTAACTGCGTACTTCTGAAGTGCACGGAGGCCGGGGAGAGTCTTTCTGGTATCTGTTACTGAGGCCCTTGTGCCGGCTACAAGCTCAACGCACTTATTTGTTGCTGTTGCTATGCCGGACATATGCTGAAGGATATTCAGAGCTGTTCTCTCACCTTTCAGAAGAGTGAGGGTACTTCCTTCCAGTTCAGCGATGATGTCGCCCTTGTTTACCTTAGTGCCGTCTCCGAGAAGGATGTCAAACTTAACGTCTCCGCCTGCAAGCTCAAACACTCTCTTGGCTATGTCTATACCGCAGACTACTCCGGTGTCCTTGGCAACATAATATGCCTTGCTCCGGTGTTCGGGAGATATAAGGTTATCGGCGGCTGCGTCGATATAATTGATGTCCTCCATGAGGGCGGTGGTTATTATATTATCTATATAGCACTGTAAAAGTTTCATAGCGTTCATCCTTTCATGACTTGTATACTGAGTCTATGCAGAGGAATTCCTCAAGAGTCAGGCCTGAGTTATAGACCTCCTTTGCAAGGGCAGTGCCCAGGTAGCGGACGTGCCAGGACTCGTACTTGTAACCGGTGATATTCTGCTTACCCTGGGGGTAGCGGAGAATAAAGCCGTACTTATAGCAGTTTGCGGCTATCCAACGTGCCTCGGCAGTGTTGTTGAAGGTGTCGGAGGCATTGTTTATATCCATGGCAAGGCCTGTCTGGTGCTCTGAGTGTCCTGGACGTGCAGAGTATGTGTCAGCCTTTGCTTTACCGTCCCTTGCAACGTAGTTATTGTAGAGCTGGCTCTGGTAGGCATATGACCTGAATCCGGAGCATATCCACAGATTATAGCCGGCATTCCACGCATCGGACTGCATCTTCTTGAATGCTGCCTGTGCGTCAGCGGTAAGTCCTCCCGGATTATATGTGGAGGGCAGGCTGTATGTCTTGTTTGCGATAAGTATGCCATTGACGTATGTTATGCCTGCACGGGTAACGATATTGTGCTGTGTGAATCTCTCAACCGTTCCGTCCTCCCATTTCAGGTTGAAATGCATGGAGTCGATGTCGGTCCGGACTGCCTTTTTCGGAGTTCCGGCAGCACCAAGATAGAACACATAATTATTGCCGGAAACAGAATATCTGAATCCCATTCCGGTGCCGTCCGTGTTCTTGAACGTGCCGTTCAGTCCGTTGAAATCAAATGTGCGGGTGCCGTATGAGCCGGTGCCGACATACTGTCCGCTGAGCATACGGCTGTAGTTGATAGGAGCATCGCAGAAATATGTGAGCTCCTCGATATATCCCTTGTCCCAGCGAAGCACAAGGTGAGTGTCGTCCCGCCAGGAGTAGAGTGCATGGCCCACGTCTCCGCAGACGTTTTTGTCAAAGTACAGATTAGTCTCACTGACCGTGCAGGTGTAGCTGGTATTTATGCCGGAGTTCTCATCATATACTGTTCCGCTGCGGAAGTTGTAGTACCTGACGCCTTTTGAGCCCTCGGCTCTCCACGTACCTGCCGGTATCTTGTCTGTATGAGATGCGATATTCTTTTTCAGAAGTGCAAGGTCAAAGCCGTCTATCCGGCCGTCGCCGTCGATGTCAGCACAGGGGAGCTGTTCCTCTTTGATGCTGTTATCTCCGAGAAGATAACCCTGGAGGAGCCTTACATCGCCCTTTCCGATAATGCTGTCGCCGTTCATGTCGCCTTTAAGGGTGGACTTTGCCGACACTGTCATGATACTGAAGCATCCGCCGGCGATAACTGCGGCTGCAAGCCGTGCGGCTATCCTGGATAAACGTTTCACTCAAAGCTCCTTTCACTGCATGACTTCTTTAAGGATTATATAAGCGACTGTCACGATAGACTTGGCCAGGACATAGTCGGCATCAACGTAGTACCCTCCGCTCAGGAGGTCGTCACGCATTTCCTCCACTCTCTTGAATCCCTCGGCCGCAGCCTTCTTGTCAGGGATGACAAAGTGACTGCGCTGCATTATGCGTCTTGTCTCAGTACGGTATCCCTTGGGGATGTGCTTGCTGTCGGTATGTGCGTTGAACTCGGCCTCTTCAAAATTCTCCGGAGCAGAGCCGGCACGGGATGCTATGCAGTTTGCAGCATGGCGTGAGAACACCAGTGCCTCCAGCAGAGAGTTGCTGGCAAGGCGGTTGCTGCCGTGTACTCCAGTGTGTGAACACTCTCCGCAGGCAAAGAGATTCCGGAGGCTGGTCTCAGAATTCCTGTCAACATCGATACCGCCCATAAGATAGTGCTGGCAGGGATATATCGGCACAGGCTCCTTGGTCAGGTCAAAGCCCTGGTCCATAAGATTCTTGTATATCATCGGAAAGCGCTTTTTAAGGAACTCACTGTCCTTATAGCTGATGTCCAGATAGAAGTCTGTTGAGTTCTGCTTTCTTGACTCAAGGACTATCGCATGGGAAACGACGTCTCTCGGAGCCAGCTCCAGACGCTCGTCGTAGTTCTGCATGAAGCGCTCCTTCTTGCAGTTGAGGAGGTATGCACCCTCACCACGTACAGCCTCGGAGATGAGGAAGCATTCACGGGTAGCCCTGTTGTTGAAGGCTGTGGGGTGGAACTGAACATAGCTGAGGTTCTTTATCTTAGCGCCCATTTCGTAGGCAAATGTGATGCCGTCGCCGGTGGCGATAGCGGAATTTGTGGTGAACTCATATACACGTCCGATACCGCCGGTAGCAAGTATCATGAAATGGCAGTTGCAGGTCTCGTAGGAGTCATCAGGCATTTTCAGGAAAGCAGAATAGCCTGTACCGGTCTGCTTTACTCCGCACATGATAGTGTTCTCCATTATCTCCACGTTGCCAAGGGTCTGCACATATGCCAGTAGCTTGGATGCTATCTCTGCGCCTGTGGAATCGGCATGGTGGAAGATACGGTGGTGACTGTGTCCGCCTTCGAGAGTGCGGTGATATGAACCGTCCGGGTTCTTGTCAAAGTCTACTCCAAGCTCTATGATATGCTCGATGTCCTGAGCAGCCTCGCTGACAAGTGTATGTACAGCGTCAACGTTGTTCTTGAAACCGCCGGCGATGAGGGTATCGTTCTGGTGGTACTGTATGTTGTCCTCAGGAGAGTTGTATACTCCGGCGATACCGCCCTGTGCAAGTGAGGAATTGCATAGACTGAGCTCACGCTTGCAGAGAATGAGTATCTTCATATCTGAGGGAAGGTTTATAGCCGCATAAAGTCCGGCAGCACCGCAGCCGGCTATGATAACATCATAATTACGAGACATATTCAGCACGTCCTTTGCATGAAAAAATTGTATACACATCTATTATATCATATTCCGTGTGATAATTCAAGACATAATTGAAATTTGCCGTTCAGAGTTTTTCTTCCGTTTCTTTAAGATATTCGTCAAGTATCCGGGCAGCAGACTCTACGAACCTGATACAGGGCCTTACCTTATAATAACGCTCTGTGCGTCTCTCCGGTTCGGGCGTGCTGGTCACATTCAGGCCTTTCAGAAGCTCACGGCAGATGATAGTCCCGTGCTGTTCACGGAATCTCCCGGCCAGGTCCTGTATCCTGCGGTAGTGCTCAGCTTTTTTCTCGTGATCCATATCTGAACCGGGTCCGTAGAGTATTCCGGCTATCATGAACATTGCCGAACAGGCTCCGCAGACCTCTCTCATCCTGCCCATTCCTCCGCCAAAGGATGAGGATAATTTAAGTGCAAGCTCCGTGTCCATACCCGTAACATCTGAAAAAGCTCCGAATACTGACTGGGCACAGTTCATACCCCCTGCAAAAAGCTCATAGGCCTTTTCTGCGTGGTCATATTTCATTACAAACAGCTCCTTGTTTCTGGTCTATGAGTATATTATACATCCTGTCACTGTAGAAATCAACAGGTAATACGGAAATACCGGGCAGTGTACAATCAGTTAGCACGATATAACTGAAAAAACTCTGTTTTTTGTCACGTTCCCTTGATTAAAAAGCAAAAATGTTGTATAATGTTCATGTATGCTACGGCAGTTTTGACCGGCTGCCCGAAAACCGAAAGGAGTATTTACAATGATTTATTCGCACGAAGTTGAAACAATGTGCCCTATCGCACAGGGCGTTGCTCACGGCGCTGCTCCCATCCCCGAAGAGGCTAAATGGGTAAAGGCTAAGGAGATCAAGGACATTTCCGGCTTTACACACGGCATCGGCTGGTGTGCTCCCCAGCAGGGTACCTGCAAGCTCACTCTCAACGTTAAGGAGGGCATTATCCAGGAAGCTCTCGTTGAGACTATCGGATGCTCAGGTATGACTCACTCCGCTGCTATGGCTGCTGAGATCCTTCCCGGCAGGACCATTCTTGAGGCTCTTAATACAGACCTCGTTTGCGACGCTATCAACACAGCTATGAGAGAACTCTTCCTCCAGATAGTTTACGGACGTTCACAGTCTGCATTCTCTGAGGGCGGTCTCGTTGTAGGCGCTGGCCTTGAGGACCTCGGTAAGGGACTCCGTTCACAGGTCGGCACACTCTACGGTACTCTTGCAAAGGGTCCCCGCTACCTCGAAATGACTGACGGCTACATAACAGGTCTCGCTCTCAATGAGGACGACGAGATCATCGGCTACAAGTTCGTTAACTTCGGCAAGATGATGGACTTCATCAAGGCCGGCGACGACGCTAACACAGCTTTTGAAAAGGCTCAGGGCCAGTACGGCAGAGTTGCTGACGCTGTTAAGATCGTTGATCCCAGAAAGGAATAAGGAGGACTTGTAAAATGGCTTTATTTGAATCATATGAGAGAAGAGAAAAGCAGATACTCGCTGTTATCAAGGAGTACGGCATCAACTCTATCGAGGAGTGTGCTGACGTCTGCAAGGCTAAGGGCCTGGACATCTACAAGCTCGTTGAGGGCATCCAGCCTATCTGTTTCGAGAACGCTAAGTGGGCTTACACAGTAGGCTGCGCTATCGCTATAAAGAAGGGCTGCACAAAGGCTGCTGACGCTGCTGCTGCTATCGGTGAAGGCCTCCAGGCATTCTGTATCCCCGGTTCAGTTGCTGACCAGCGTAAGGTTGGTCTTGGCCACGGTAACCTCGGCAAGATGCTTCTCGAAGAGGACACAGAGTGCTTCGCATTCCTCGCAGGCCACGAGTCTTTCGCTGCTGCTGAGGGTGCTATCGGTATCGCTGAGAAGGCTAACAAGGTTCGTCAGAAGCCCCTCCGTGTTATCCTCAACGGTCTCGGCAAGGACGCTGCTCAGATCATCGCTCGTATCAACGGTTTCACATACATCGAGACTGAAATGGACTACGCTACAGGCGAGGTCAAGGAAGTATTCCGCAAGCCTTACTCCACAGGTCTCCGTGCAAAGGTTAACTGCTACGGCGCTAACGACGTAAGAGAAGGCGTTGCTATCATGTGGAAGGAAAACGTTGACGTTTCTATCACTGGTAACTCCACTAACCCCACTCGTTTCCAGCACCCTGTTGCAGGTACTTACAAGAAGGAGCGCACTGACGCTGGCAAGAAGTACTTCTCAGTTGCTTCCGGCGGCGGTACAGGACGTACACTCCACCCCGACAACATGGCAGCAGGTCCTGCTTCCTATGGTATGACCGATACTATGGGCCGTATGCACTCTGACGCTCAGTTCGCAGGTTCTTCTTCTGTTCCTGCTCACGTTGAGATGATGGGTCTTATCGGTATGGGCAACAACCCGATGGTTGGTGCAACAGTTGCTTGTGCAGTTGCTGTTGAAGAGGCTATGAAGTAATAGCTTTCAGGCTATAAACCACAAAAAAAGGAACTCCCGGCAGGTCTTATGAACTGTCGGGAGTTTTTCATCTGATAAAGAGTTCTCTCATTTATCGTCTATCAGCCCTGGAACGGGTTCTGGGGGTCTTTAGGCTGCTGTGACTGCTGCTGAGGCTGATGACCCTGGGAGTTATTCATGCCAGCATATCTGTCAGCAAGGGACTGTGATCCCTGCTGCTGGAGTTTCTTGTTCCGCACCTTCGAAGAAATACCTTCGATAAGATTGTCAACTCCGTCGTTTATCAGCTTCCTGATAACGTATAGCAGAACAACAAAAGCAACAATTATCAATATATACATATATTCTCCTCCTTACCTCAAAACAGGCTGTGCTTGGTCTTGAAATTGATAGCCTGTTCTGTTATCTTCGTGTTTGGGTCATACTGCAGGAATACCTTCTCAATAGCAGTGAGTATGATGTTGAAATCCATTGCATTCTTTGGAGTTCCCCTGTACTCATCAAACTGTACAAGTGCGTATGCGAACATCAATGAGCCGTCGTCAGACTGGAGCCTGTCCAGACGTGCTGTCCAGCTCCTGCCCCTGTAAGTAACAGTGCTGTCGTAGTTTCCGGAAAAGGAACAAACTCCTGTCCTCTGCACGGAATTAGTGAGGGCCTGGTAAAATCCCTGCTCATCGCTGATGAAGGACTTGAAGATCTGCTTGTTCTTGTAGAAGTTATACTTTCTCTTGATTATCTTGCCCTCCGCTGTGAGCTTTTTCACCCTTGTTACTCTCAAAAATACTCCGAGAGCAACGCAGACTGCAAACATTAGTCCGCCAAAGATCCACACCGTTTTTAATGAATCATCCATATAAACACCCTTTCTGCACTTTTGTGCATTATATTATACCTGTATTATATCACACTTTTTCTAAAAATGTAACTACACAATCGGGTAGTTTTTACGCTTTTAAACAAATAAATGGGCGCCGAAGCGTCCATATGAGCATATATGTATCATTTTTCCTGCCCGGAGCTTCGCTCTCACATGAGCCCGGTCTTTCAGTCCCTCCGCCGGTTCCCGGCCCAACGATAGAAAAGTTTTTTCCATTTTATTGCATATATATTTCAATTTGGTCTCAATTATTTTTTACACTTGACACAGACCGTCTATATGTGCTATACTATAGGTGTTTAAAAAACGCTTTGACCAAGCTATATCCAAGAAAAAACAGATAATAAACCGGAGGTCTCAGTCATGAGAAAATTACAGTTAACAGCACTTCTTCTCTGTGCAGCAATGGCACTTCCTGCTGCTGGATGCGGAAGTAAATCATCAAGTTCAGATTCTTCTGAAACAGTCGCTGAAAGGATAGCAAACGGCGGCGATGAGCCCGGAGAGGCTCCCACAAACGTTTATCAGAATGATTCCGACCATTACGGTGTAAACGAGGAAGTCGTTGACATGAACCAGGAGGCTGATCAGAACGACACAATGTTCACCCTCAACAAGGTATACAGCATCACTCCCGAAGGCAATGACTCTGAAAAGTACATCTATTTCGATGTTACTATCAAGAACAACACCGATAAGGCATACACTCTGAACATCCTCAACAACTTCTACCTCATCTATCCCGACGGAAACGAGAAGTACGGAGACATCAAAACAGAGCTCTATGCAAACTCTCATTTCAACAGCTTTAACCCCTCTCCTTTTGAGATCCCTGCCAACGGAGAGCTCTCCGGCATTGTCGGAGGATTCGCTGTAAGTCCTCAGGTCGAGGAATTTACTGTTGGATTCTTCCCCACACAGGAGGACATCAACAACAAGGAGAACGTTATCAAGGTAAACGTTTCAGCAGACGAAATAATCGCTGACCCTGCCGATATTCTCAAGTAATTTCTCAGGAGCCTGCCTTTGTGCAGGCTCTTATTTTTTTGCCCAGTACCAGTGCCAGTGCTGCTGTATATACTATCCCTCCGGCGGCTCCGGAAAGAAGTATCGTACCTGCATCTCCAAGTCCGGCTGTCCTTCCTGCCGACTCTGCAAGATATGCCGCACCTCCGCAGAGTGCTCCGCAGTAAAGGACTCCCAGGAACGGTCCTGCACTGAGCCTTACTCCGGAGTGTCTGACATAGGCAGTCAGTGCAAGAGCAAGTATGGCAATATAGCAAAGGCTTGTGGATACTGCCGCTCCACCTGCTCCCATAGAGGGTATGAGAACGAGATTGCCTGCCAGCTTCAGGGCAGTCCCAGCCAGCATTATCTTCAGGGGCAGTGACGGCCTGCCTATGGCCTGAAGCATACTGAAAAGCGGATAGGACACACACAGGCAGACCATTCCGGGCATAAGTAGCTTCAAAGGTACAACGCAGAGAGCAGCCTCCTCAGGCTGACGTGGAAAGAGCATATATATGACCTCCTGCGACAGTACTCCAAGTCCCACTGCTGCCGGCAGTGCTATGACTGCGGAGGTCAGCAGCGCCTTCATCGAGTCCCTTTGCAAGGCCTTTTTATCACCGCTCTCCCAGTCGGACGTCATCATGGTCAGGGCACTTTTTCCCAGCATATTCGTTACCGAAGGCACAAGGTTGAAAACTGTCAGGGCGATACCGGCAAATGAGCCGTATACAAATTTAGGGTACTCCTCCGGAAGCGTCCCGGCAGGCAGCGCTCCTCCGGGTGCGCTGCCATCTATGCAGCCTATCAGGGTCCACATATCAATAAGGGCGGCAAGGTTCGTCACAACTGCACTTATCCCGATAGGCAGAGCCCCCGAAACCAGCTCACGGGTAATGTCACGGCGGCTCATGAGTGCCTTCTCAGAGGATGTCTCCTTCCTGCTGAAAAGTTTCAGCACAGCAAAAAACGCAACAGCTCCCAGGGACGACAGGGTCACCCCAAGGATGCCTGCCGCCGCTGCCGCACCTCTTACATCTGTGACTCCCGGCACCTTCCCCACTATATCAGCACTGTGACTGACCGTCCAGCTGCAGAGCAGCAGACCTGCGCCGACCTTCACTGCTCCCTCCGCTAACTGAGAAAAAGCCGTCGGATACATATTCCCAAGTCCCTCGTAGTACCCACGCTCCACCGAGGTGATACAGCCCAAAAGCACCGCAGGTGCTATCATTGCCACTGCCGGCGCTGCCTGCGGACTGTCAGCAGAATAAACGCTGAATGGACCTGAGAGAAAAAATACTGCCAGGCTCCCTGCAAGCCCTGCGGCTGAAAATATCAACAGTGCGGTCCTGCGTACCCTCTGAGCATTATCATACGCTCCAAGAGCGGCGCTCCGGGCAGTAAGTCTCGCCACTGCTGAGGTCACTCCCGTAACAGTAAGCGCATAGACCGGCATGAAAAGACTGTACGCACAACTGAAATAACTCATACCCACACCGCCAAGTATGTTCGTCAGCGGTATCCGGAAAAGTGCTCCAAGTATCTTTGCTGCCGCCGCAGAAGCCATGAGTATTATGGAGCCCTTGAGAAATGTCTGCTTTTTCACTCACATCTCCCCTTCTGATGTTGATATTAGACAATTATAAACACCTCTCTTTGTGGTGTTCAACAATTATTTACCTGTTTCACATAAATATATGTTGCAGAAACAGACATTATGTGTTATAATATAAGATAGACATTTTGCATATTCAGAAAGGATGGTCAAAACATCATGGAATATAAATTTTCCGATAAGGTCAGCGGACTTCAGGCGTCCGCTATACGTGAGATACTCAAATTCACATCCGACCCGGAGGTCATCTCCTTCGCTGCCGGAAACCCCGCTCCAGAGGCCTTTCCAAAGGAGGAGCTTGCTGATATTTCTGCTGACCTCCTCAAAAATGACCCCATTCTCGCCCTCCAGTACAGTGTAACTGAGGGATATACCCCTCTCAGAGACTTCCTCAAAGTCTGGATGACGGAAAAGGGCTGTTTCCACAAGGAATTCGATGAACTCATCATCACTTCCGGCGGACAGCAGGCTAATGAGCTCTCATGTAAGGTGCTCCTCAACGAAGGTGATACTCTTATCTGTGAGTCTCCCAGCTTTATAGGCTCACTCAATGCCTTCCGCTCCTACAATGTCAACCTCGTAGGAGTAGATATGGAGGACGACGGCATAAACATCGAAAAGCTGGAAAATGCTCTGAAAACTGAGAAGAATGTGAAGATACTCTATCTCATCCCCAATTTCCAGAACCCCACTGGCAGGACTATGTCTCTGGCTAAGAGAAAGGCTGTATACCAACTTGCCTGCAAGTATGACTTCATAATCCTTGAGGACGACCCCTACGGCGAGCTCCGCTTTGCCGGCGAGAACGTTCCGACAATAAAGAGCATGGACACTGAGGGCAGAGTCATCTACTCCAGCACCTTCTCCAAGCTCATCTCCCCCGGATTCAGAACAGGTTTCGTTTCAGCTCCTGCCCCCATAATCCAGAAGATAGTTGTCTGCAAGCAGGTATCAGATGTTCACTCTAATATCTGGGCACAGGTCCTCTGTCACCGCTTCATGACCACTATCGACCGTCAGGCTCACCTCGAAAAGCTCAGAGGCATCTACCGTGAGAAATGTGAGCTCATGTGCGGATATATCGACAACGAGTTTTCAAAGAAGGTAACTTATGTAAAGCCTCAGGGCGGCCTCTTCATCTGGTGTACCCTCCCCGACGACTGCGATATGAACGCTTTCTGCACAAAGGCTGTACAGGACTACAAAATAGCTATAGTTCCCGGAAACTCCTTCAATATCAAGGAAAGTGATGTAAGCCACTCATTCAGACTCAATTATTCAACACCTACAAACGAGCAGATAAAGAAGGGCATGGAAATCCTCGCCCGCATGACAAGAGAGATGCTCGACTGATAGAAACATGACTTTTACTACGAAAGGAAAATCATTATGCCAAACAGAAACACAGGACGTTACAATGTAACTCAGAAATACCTTATGACAAGAGGACAGGCTATCAACTTCCCCGCTAAGTTCTTCAACACTAACTTCAAGAAAAATGACGTTTTCGGCGTTGTTGTGGACATTCCTATGTCCCAGGACGTCCTCACTACAATGGTATGCTTTATCAACGGAGCTGCTAACCTCTACTTCAACAACGGCGGCGAGTACACCGGTGCATCCCAGAGATACAGAAGCCTCGTACAGGCTGCTCACACTCTCGTTGCAAATGCCGGCCAGCTCCTCCCAAAGGCTGAAAAGACAACCAAGTTCGACCTGCCCGTAAACAGAGCAAGCAATGTATTCCTGCTCACTAAGGGCGGTATCTACAAGGTCGAGATAAAGCCCGGAATCATCCCTGAGGATGAGGTCGAGAAGCGCAATATCTATGTCCTCTACCAGAGAGTACTCAACGAGCTCAGAAGTGCTCAGCTCAAGGATGACGCTGCTCAGCGCAAGGCTAAGTAAGAGGTGCTCCATGGACGATAAAAAACTGATTTTCAGTGCTATCCAGCCTACCGGCACCTTTACCCTCGGCAACTATATAGGCGCTGTACGCAACTGGGCTCCACTCCAGGATGAGTACAACTGCATCTACTGCGTTGCTGATATGCACGCTATAACTGTAAAACAGGAGCCTGCAAAGCTCCGCCAGAACACACTTGCAGCCTATGCTCTCCTTATGGCCTGCGGTCTTGACCCGGAGAAGTCCATTCTCTTCATCCAGAGCCATGTCAATACCCACGCAATGCTCAACTGGGTACTCTGCTGTAACACTCAGTTCGGTGAGCTCACACGTATGACTCAGTTCAAGGACAAGAGCCAGAAACACCCCGACGACGTTAACGCTGGCCTCTTCACATATCCTTCTCTTATGGCCGCTGACATCCTCGCTTATAACGCCGACTTCGTTCCTGTGGGTGTTGACCAGAAACAGCACCTGGAGCTCGCAAGAAATATCGCTCAGAGATTCAACCAGCGCTACGGAGACTTCTTTACTCTGCCTGAGCCCTACATCATCGACGTAGGCGCAAAGATAATGTCCCTTCAGGACCCCACCAAGAAGATGTCAAAGTCCGACGAGAACCCCAATGCCTGCATCCTCATCCTCGACGACAAGGATACTATCATCCGCAAGTTCAAGAGAGCTGTCACTGACAGTGAAGCTGAGGTGTGCTACCGTGAAGGCAAGGACGGTATCAATAACCTTATGGCTATCTACTCCTGCGTTACCGGCAAGGACTACGCTTCGATCGAGTCAGAGTTCGCCGGAAAGGGCTACGGCGACTTCAAGCTCGCTGTAGGTGAGGCCGTTGCTGACCACCTGGAGCCTGTACGCACAGAATTTGCACGGCTCTCACAGGATAAGGCCTTCCTCAAAAAGTGCTATACAGAAGGTGCTGAGAAGGCTTACAGGTACTCCCAGAGAATAGTTTCAAAGGTGTACCACAAGGTCGGATTCGTAGATATAAAGTAACAAAGATACAGGGCGGCTATGCCGCCTTGTGAGTTTTTATTCCGCCAAATTATTACAGGTAATGAAATCTCCGGCAAAATACACAAACTGTACATTTTTTCCAAGCCTTATTATACTATTACGACAAAATTGTCAAAACAGCTTGCAATTTGCAGGATTTTAGGGTATTATATTACTTAGCCCGTCTATTAAAGGAGGGTTTTTCCTATGGTCGATTATCAGCAGAAAAAGCATTATTCAATAGATGACCTCATTGAGATCGTAAAGCTCCTGCGTGGAGAGGGCGGCTGCCCCTGGGACAGAGAACAGACTCACGAGTCTATCCGCAGCGACTTCATCGAAGAGACCTGCGAGGCTATTGAGGCTATTGACCTCAAAGACTCTGACCTGCTCCGTGAAGAGCTTGGTGACGTCCTCCTACAGGTGGTTTTCCACTGCCGTATAGAGGAAGAGGCAGGCACTTTCAGATTCGACGATGTATGCGACGAAGTCTGCAAAAAGCTCATTGTCCGCCACCCCCATGTCTTTGGCGACGTCCTCGCTGACACCACTGACCAGGTGCTCAAAAACTGGGACGCTATCAAAATGGAGACTAAGGGCCAGGAGACATATACCGATACTCTTAACAGCGTTGCAAAGTCCCTCCCTGCTCTTATGAGAGCTCAGAAGGTCGGCAAACGCGCTATGCGTGCCGGTATGGACTTCCGCTGTGCTGAGGACGCTATATCATGCATAAATGCCGAAAAAACTGAACTCGATAAGGCCGTTGCCAACAACGACAAGGCCAATATCGAAGAGGAAATCGGTGACCTGCTCTTCTCCTGCGTGAATGCAGCTCGTCATCTCGGTGTGGACGCTGAACTTGCCCTCAAAGCCGCTACAGAGAAATTTATAAAGCGCTTTGCAGTCACGGAAGAACTCGTCTCTGCGGACAAGCTCAATATGAAGGAACTCCCCATAGAAGAACTGGACGTTTACTGGGACAAGGCTAAACATATTATCAATACGGAGGTAACTAAAAATGACTAAAACAGAACTCATCAATTCAATAGCAGAAAAGACAAACTGCACCAAGAAAGACGCATCCGCTGTTCTTGAGGCTACTCTGGCAGCTATCCAGGAAACTCTTGAAAAGGGCGAAAAGGTTTCTATCACTGGATTCGGTACATTTGAAGTTCGTGAAAGAGGCGAGAAGGTCTGCATCAACCCCAGAACTAAGGAGCAGATGACCTGTCCTCCCTGCAAGGCACCCGCTTTCAAGGCTGGCAGAACTCTCAAGGAGACTATCAATAAGTAATTTCAGGGGACGGGCTTTTTCAGGCCTGTCCCTTTTCTGACGAAAGGAGCTATTATGAGACTGGACAAATATCTGAAGGTAACAAGACTCATCAAGCGACGTACTGTGGCTAACGACGCCTGTGATGCCGAAAAGATAGTGGTAAACGGTAAGGTCGCAAGAGCCTCCTATGACGTTAAGGTCGGGGACATAATCGAAATAAACATGGGTACCCGTCCGCTGAAGGTCAAGGTCCTGAACGTTACAGAACACGCTACTAAAGAAAATGCCGCTGATAACTACGTCGTGGTTGAATAAACACAAAAACTCCTCCCGAAAACCGGGAGGAGTCCTTTTTATTTGGTATTGTGTATGTCCCACCTGGGGGAACAGAGCTTTGCAGCTTTGGTTCCGTCAAGCATATTGTTGTTCTCCAGCTTTGAAAGGTCAAGATAGCGGTAGTTGGTCTTTTCGTCCTTTGAGCCTCCAAAAATGCCCTTCAGCTTTGAAAATGCGCCTCCGCTGGACTTCTGGAGCACTGCGCCAAGTCTGTGATTCTCACGCATGAACGCAATGATGTCTGCCGCTGTTGTGAGCAGCTTGTCGCTGACATTGTAAACGCCTGCATAGCTCATATCGTCTGCATTCTTTGCAAAGCACAGTATAAAGTCGACCAGATTATGAACACAGCAGAACTGAAAACCGTACTGCCCTTTGCCGGCAACAAAATTCGAGCCGTCTTTTGGGTCAGTTATCTTAGCCATGAGGTTTTCGGTGTAGTTTTTTGTATACACCGGAGAATAACGCACTATACAGCACATTACCTCTTTATGATGCTGGTACTCAGCCACAAGAGCCTTCTCGGAGGCCAGTTTCATGTTCGCATAATTTGTAACAGGCTTGAGTTCATGGTCCTCACGGATAGGTTCACGGGTCTTTGGAAACTCGTACACCTGGTCCGTACTCAGGAGAACTATCTTCTTGACATTCTCTCCCATTGCATAACGGTACATAAACTTGTCGCACTGTTTAGCTTCGTTTACTTCCTTTTCTGTCACTATCGGGCCGATGTCATTATCAACTGTGCAGGCAGCGTGGATAAGCACTGCCACCTCGTTGTTTTCAAATATCTCCGCATAGGCATCCTTATCAGTGGGGTCTGCCTGTACGAATGAATAATTGAGTTTGCCCTCGTTATAGATGCCTGGTTCTCTGTCAACAGCTATTACGGCAAATCCTTTTTTAAGAAGTCCGGAACAGATATGCTGTCCTATGAGACCGCAGCCTCCAGTTACTACAGCTAAATTCATAGATCATAGCCTCCTTTCCGAACAATAAAATCTTCTAACCATACTTATATATTTACTATAACCCATATTCCACTTTTTTGCAATATTTTTTTAATTTTGTTAGTCTAAAGAAACACTGTATGGACTTACTCCTTGCCGCTGTTCACCTTGTCAAGATAAGTCTGAACTGTAGCGTAGATAGAATCATATGTCTCGTTCCACGGTGTTCCTCTTGCTGTAAGTCTGAGATTTTCGTCGATTATCTTTCCACAGTCCGCAGAAACTCCCTTGGATATATCTATCTGGGGATTTGCATCGGCCAGAGCCTGCATCTCCTGTTTCATATCCAGCATTTCTTGTGACCAGCCGTAGTCCTCCATGAAGATAGAGTCAGCAATAGCTCTTGCATCCTCATTTACAAGGCAGAAACGCTTGCAGTCGAGGTATTTTGCAACTCCCTCAGGATTCTTGCCTCCGGATACGAATGAATAAGCCTCCATTCCTACGGGGATGTAGTACTCATCTGCATTGGGGTCCTTGGGCATGGGGACGAAGAATACGTCCTCGCCGTACTTAGCCTGCCAGATGTCAGGTGTAGCATAGAGTTCATAGAGTCCTACAGGATAGAACAGCAGCTTGCCCTCGCCTATGTAGTTAGGCTTTGCCTCCCAGCCGTAGTCGCCTACGCCGATTGCGATGAGGTCATTCTGGTAGAGCTCATACATCCAGTTCTGGACTCTCTCCATAGCCGGGTCGCCCAGATTGCTTACCAGCTTGCCGTCCTCAATACTGATAGGCGGCTTGCCGATAGTATTTATCAGTCCGAACTCGAACCACCAGCCGTCGATGCCGTACTTCTGGTTCTCAGTGTCAACGTATTCCTCAAGCAGGCGCTGGAATGCATTCCAATCCCACTCGTCGTTGTAGTACAGGTCAGCAGGGTCCTCAAGACCTGCCTCCTGAATAGTCTTTTTATTGTAGAGGACAGCTACATTGTCACCAGTCGTCTGAGCGATAGCGGCATAGTGCTTGCCGTCCCACATAATGTTGTCATTTGCTTCAGCAACGTCCTCCCAGAGGGGGGAATCAAAGTCGATGTAGTCATCAGCAGGAGCAAAAATTCCTCTTACGGCACCCTTAGGGATAGCATCCAGGTCGCCGGAGTAGAAGAAGTCGATGCCTTCGTCACTGGCGATGTACTCAGCGAGCTTGTCATAACGCTCAGCAAAGGAGACCTTGTAGTATTCCACATTTCCGCCGTATATCTCCTGGAAGAGAACAAGGTCCGCTGGAGTTTTCTTACCGGATGAGTCGGGATTGATGTCCCAGCTTGCCAGCCACTTGATGTTTTTATTCTCCAGCTCACCTTCGAGCTTATATTCCTCGTCAGCTTTTGCTATATCAACTATAGACTGTTTTTTCTCCGGAGCCATTGTCTGGTCCTCGTAGTGCTCCTCCTGGCTGCTTGATGAATCTGAGCTGCCGCAGGCTGTCACTGCAAAGACGGAAGTAGTTATCAGAAGAGCTCCCAGAAATGCTTTTAATTTTTTCATTTTCAAAACTCCCTTTTATCGAACTGTCCTGAGAGTTGGACAGAGTATAATTCACATACTTTATTATATTATATCACTTTTGTGCACACTATGTCAATATTCATTTTTCATAGAAATAAGGTCAGATAATGGTGATTTTAACATATCCGATGTTGAGAATATTCGGGTATGATATGAATATGTTTATAGCTGAAAACTTATTCATATACTCGACTTAAAGTATCTGCATACATTCGCTGTGTCTTTAAAAGTCGGAAAATATCCCGTTATATGTATCATTTGCTTCTGCACACTACGCCTATCCGCCTGTAATTACAGCTCTCACGAAGGTTGCAGACCTCGCATCCGGACTTCCTCTGCTCCACAGGAACGTCAGAAATGCCTATTATCGCAGTCACCGACTTTGAGGGTATCAGCAGACTGCTATCTGTTGCGGTAAGTCCTATCCTTCGCTGTGCATTCAGAGCTGCAAGCACCTTGCTTTGCAGGTCAAGAGGCAGGTCTCCGTAGCCGGGGCTGAACCGCCATGTCCTGTATGGTGCATCTATAGCCGAAAATATCTCTGTCTCCGCCATGTCGCAGGCACTTTCAACCGCCGCACTGCAAACGCTGTCCACTGCCAGTGACAGAGCCACATCGGTAACGGCAGTCTTGCGGATGAGCTTATCTGCCTCCGATGACAGAGTCACTGCCATAAGTACTGCCCTTTTACAGCTCTGTAGATGCCTCGCTATATCCTTTCCAGTCAGTATAAGTTCGCTGCCGATGAGAGCGATACCCTCATCACGCTGCTCTGTACCGAACTCTCTCCACACAAACTGAGGGCGGACGTTTCCAATGACCATTTCCATTGCACGGTCAAGCAGAGCAGAGACCTGTGAGTCAGGCTCGCCACGAACACCCATGAACCTTGCGGCATCCTGCCGGGAGACATCTCCAAGGCTCAGCATGAGCTTATGATACCCGACACAGCCTCGCTTATGCGCCGTGCCACGTAGGAATTGTTCATTGTGTAAAGATGGATACCGTCAACTCCGCTGGCTACAAGGTCAACAATCTGGTTCACCGCATAGGCTATGCCAGCATCCCGGAGTGCCTCGGGGTTATGCTCGTACCTCTGCATTATCTTCACGAACTTTCTTGGCAGACTTGCACCGCAGGTAGTTACCATGCGCTCTATCTGGTTCTTGTTGACTACAGGCATGATACCAGCCTCTATCGGTACGTTGATGCCTGCAATTGCAGCCTTCTCCCGGAAGTCGTAGAAGGAGTCATTGTCAAAGAAAAGCTGAGTTATCAGGTGGTCCGCACCTGCCTCCACCTTTTTGCGAAGGTTCATTATGTCATCCACAAGGTTCTCGGAGTCCGGATGACACTCCGGGTAACAAGCTCCTGCAATGTCAAAATCTCCCTTTGAACGGAGGAATGTAATGAGGTCACTGGCATGGAGAAAGTCCGTTTTCGGCGGTATATCTGGGTTTATGTCTCCCCTGAGCGCCAGTATATTCTCTATGCCTCTGGACTGTATCTCCTCCAGAGTAGCCTCTATCTCAGCCTTTGAGTAGTTGATACAGGGAAGGTGTATCATTGGTGTAACTCCGCTCTCTTTTATCCTGGAGGCTATATCGCAGGCAAAGTGGCCGTTTCCGCTGCCGCCTGCGCTGAATGTTACGCTTATAAAGTCCGGTTTAAGGTCACGGAGCTCGTCAAGCGTCTGGTAGATAACGTCCACGGAGCTGTTTTTCTTAGGTGGGAAAACCTCAAATGAAAAGACGGTTTTTTCGTCAAAAAGTTCTTTTATACGCATGATATGCACCCTTTCAGTCTATGGACCAGTCTATTTCTGTCATGCCGTTGGCCCGTAGGAATTCGTTGGCTCTTGAAAAATGTCTGCATCCGAAAAAGCCGTTATAGGCAGATAAAGGACTTGGATGCGCCGCTTTCAGCACAAGATGTGCCGGATTTGTTATGAACTGCTGCTTGGCCTTTGCATCTCCGCCCCATAGCATGAAAACCATTGGCTTCTGACGCTGGTTCAGGAGCCTTATCACATCAGTTGTGAACTGCTCCCAGCCAAGACCGTGGTGACTCCTCGCCTGATTTGCCCGGACAGTCAGCACTGAATTCAGCAGTAGGACTCCCTCCTGCGCCCATTTAGTCAGCTCACCGTGCCTTCCGAGGTTGTCTATGCCAACATCGTCCCGAATCTCCTTGAAAATGTTGACCAGTGAAGGCGGAGGTGCTATTCCCTTACGAACGGAAAAGCTCAGGCCGTGTGCCTGACCTTCGCCATGATAGGGGTCCTGCCCGATTATTACACATTTAACACTGTCGTAGGACGTGTACTTCATTGCGTTGAAGATGTCGTACATTCCCGGATATATCCGCTGTGTGCGGTACTCTGTGATGAGCTTTTTACGGAGCTGAATGTAATAGTCCTTGGTGAACTCGTCCTTTAGGAGCTCATCCCAGTCGTTATTGAAATTGACCATACTGGCCTCCTTTCGGTAAAAAAACAGGGCGGACTCAGCCGCCCTGGTATCAATTATAGACCGTGTCCTCGTAGTATTTGAACTTTACAAGGGTATTCTTCTTGTATGTAAGTGAACCCTGCTGATTGAAGGGCACCTTGTCATAGGCCTCCGCAGAACACTCGATAGTGAGCTGCTGGCCCTTTCTTGTCACGAAAACAAGTTCATAGTACTCGTCAATGAGCTTGACTTGCCCTGTACTCTCGATAACCCGCATTCTGTCGTCACTCTTACGAATGAGAGTAGCCATTTCCACGATAGGGCCTGATGGTGTTTTCTGTGACTTTGCCGGTGTATTTCTCTGACCTCCGGAACGGCTGGAAGTGCTTGAACTGATGTCCAGCTCGCCTTCCTCGTTGAGGAAAATGGTCAGGAAACGTCTGAATGAACTTTTTCCGCTGAAAAGCAGAATTACGATTATTAGCACGACCACTATGCCGGCCAGCAATATAAGCAGATTTTTAAGCTGAGGAGTCATTTTTTCTATCCTTTCCTTCTCTAACCTTAGCCAGACACCCTGTCCAGACTATACATTCTTATTATAATATATTTCTTCTCATTTTGCAAGATATAATTGAAAATTTCCTTCAAATATGTTATAATCTTAAAAGTATCTATTAATTTGAACGGAGGACCAGTATGCAGCGTATTCTCGGTTATATGCGTAAGGCTATAAAAGAATTTGACCTCATACAGAGCGGCGACCGTGTCTGTGTGGGAGTATCCGGCGGAAAGGACAGTCTCGCTCTCCTTGTTGGACTTGCACGTCTGAAGGAATTTATCGGTATAGATTTTTCAGTTGTGGGAGTCACCATTGACCCTGGATTTGGCGGTGAATGCGGCGACTACTCCGCTGTTGAGGAGCTTGCTCATAAATTCGGAGCGGAGTATCACGTTGTGGAGACTCAGATAGGCGAAATAGTTTTCAATATCCGGAAGGAGTCAAACCCCTGTGCCCTATGTGCTCATATGCGCCGTGGAGCTCTACAGGATGCCGCTGTGGAATTTGGCTGCAATAAGCTGGCTCTGGGTCATAATATGGATGACGTGGTCGAAACATTCTTCATGAACCTTTTCAACGAAGGCCGCATCGGGTGTTTCTCCCCTGTGACCTATCTTGAGACCAAGGACATTTACATGATACGTCCTCTTGTACTTGCCCCGGAGAAGGAGGTCAGGAGAGCTGCACGCCGAGGGGAGCTGCCAGTCGTAAAGTCACGCTGTCCTGCGGACGGTCACACTAATCGCCAGAAAACCAAGGAGTTTCTCGCTGAAATGGAGCACAAGGACCATGGATTCCGGGAACGCATCTTCGGAGCTCTCCGCCGTGGGGACATTGACGGCTGGGGCGGACTCACATATACAAAATAAAAAAAGCCTCTCCTTTCGGAGAGGCCTTTATTTATTCAGTCAGGAACTTTGACTAATCAATTAGTCCTCGTTCTTCTTTCTGAGAGCAAATGCAGTACCAACAGCAATTGCAAGACCAGCAGCAGCAACGCCTACGCCAGCAACACCTGTCTTAGGAGCATCAGATG
>CACWPR010000021.1 GCA_902762855.1 Ruminococcus flavefaciens | reverse complement strand
ATCTGTCCAGGACTTTATGTCGCCGAGAACGTAATACTGGTGGAGCACAAGGTCAGCTATCTCAACTGAGCCACTGCCGTTTACGTCTGCTGCGCTTGCGGCATAGTTGTCACTGAATCCGCCGCTGATGAGTCCCTTTCTGAGAAGGGCTGTGTCGAAGGCGTCTACTCTGCCGTCAAAGTCGATGTCGCCCTTTATTATCTTCTTAGCCTGGCCTGCACCGGCAATTTCTGTTCCTCCGGGAGCTCCTATGGCTTCGTCGATGTAGAAGTTGATGTTGCTGGAATCTGTCTCAACGTAGAGAAGAAGATCAGTTGCGCCTTCGGGTATCTTATAGTTAGTATTTGCAAGCTGTACCCACTCGCCCTTTACGGCTGGAGCTGTTGCAACATTGCTGTACTTTACTGTGCCCTCGGAGTCCTTGTACTGGAGCGTCAGCTTGAAGGTATCGTCAGTGCCGCCGTCAAGGTACATTGCATCTACGCTGAAGCTGTACTCGCTGCCGGGTACGAATGCCTTTGTGTTGAGAGCCTTTGCTGTGCCGTTCCATGATGCGGACCTCTCCTGGACAAGGAGAGCCTCCTGGCCGGCATATGCTGTTCTGCCGCTTGTGAGGACTGTTGCATCTCCACGGCCGGTCCAGCTGAAGGTATCTCCCTCGAATGTGTCATGGAAGTAATAGCCGTCCTCATCAAGAATCGTTCCGGGAGTGTGGCCTTCGCCCTCAAGTGTAACTACGAATGTGGATACGCTGTTGCTGGGGAGCTGTGCCCAGAAGCTGGTACCGTCGTTCTCAAGGTTCTCTGTAAGAGCGATATTTTCATTTGCGGATGTACGGTAGCGGTCGATGTCGGTTATCTTCTCTCCGCTGCCTATCTTGAAGCTCTGTGCATAGGAATCGCTGCCCTTGTTTACTGCAACGATAGTTATCTGGTCATTGTCGTTTTTGTATGCAGATACGTAAACATTGGATGCAGGCTGCTCTGTTACTGCGATGCGGACGTCACCGGGACGAACGAACTTGGAGTACTGAGCCATGCAGTATCCACGCTTACTGATGTTTCCGTTTTCCTTCATGGGGCCGTAGCTGCGGCGGATGTACCACCATACATATGCATTGAGGTTTCCGACTACAAGTCCGTTGTGGATGTTCTCGGCAACTGCTATCGCCTTAGGCCACTCGTCAGCGTCAGAGTTGCTGTCCGGAACGTAGACCTCTGTCATCCATATCTCCTTGCCGCTGCTTTCAAGTGCGGGGAAGTCCATCTGGCTGCGCTGTGTGCCATAGAAGTGAGTTCCGAAGAGGTCACAGTTTGCCATTGCCTTGGGATTGTTGAGTATCTTGGTGTAGTAATCCTTATTGGTGTACTGGAAGGTCTCAGGAGACATTACCTTACAGTCTATCTTGTCTGCGTAGTTTGCAAGGAAGTTCGTTGTCTCGTCTGAGGACCAGGCAGTCCATTCACTTGAATAGTCAGGCTCGTTCTGGACTGATATTGAATAGAGGTTTACACCCTGGTTTTTCATGTAGTGATAGAAATCGTTGAGGTGCTGGGCATATTCAGTGTACTTGTCTGTTCTTACGTGGTATTTTCCGCCTCTGATGCCGCCGGAGCCGTTCTCACGTATGGATGACGGTGGATTCCAGGGAGTCGCAAATACTGTTGCTCCCAGCTTCTGGGCTGCAAGTGCAGTAGGTACTGCCTTGTTCCACTGGTTCTTGTCATCATTGACATAAACTCTCAGGATAGAAAGTCCGAGCTCGTCTTTGCCGTTTCCGAAAGCCTTCTGTACCTGTGCTGATGTCATATCGGAACCGACCCATTCCGGAAGGTTTATTCCTCCGAAGCCACGGATAGTCTGATACTCAGTGGTGGTATCAACTACAACTGCATCTGCTGCATATGCGGTGATGGTCAGCTTCTCTTCCGGAAGAGAAGGGATCAACGCTGCAAACAGTGCTGCTGCGGTGATGCCTGATAAGAGCCTTCCTGCGCTTTTTCTCAAATTCATTATATCATCCACTCCTTCTGATGAAAACAAATAATATCATTTCATTGTGCTGATGCTTACTGCGGGATAGGCGAAACAGCCGTACATATCAAGTACAGCTGTTTTTCCTGATTTGTCCCTCAATATTATTTTGGAATTATCTTACTGAACAGGACATATTGTGCAGATAGTCCTGTTCAGATAGGATCATGTGAACTGCCACCAGTCAAGGTCTGCGTCGCCGCTGAGTACGATGTAGATGTCCTTTGTTCCGCTTACTGATTCAACGGGAACTGTTATCTCTGACATCTTTCCGCCAGCCTCTATCTCAGCATAGCCAACAACTGTGCCGGATGCGCTGCCTGTGCATATCTTTACTGCTGCGCCGTTCTTGGAGGAGGCTCTCAGTGTGAAGCTGTCGCTTCCCTTGCTGAATGCTGCTCCGCTTACCTTTATCCAGTCGCCCTTGCCGCCGTGTACTACTGTATCACAGAGGCCTGTAACTGATATGCCCTTTGACTGATTGGACATTGTCTCTGCCTGTACCTTCTGGTAGGGATCAAGTGTCTCTATCTGGGATACACCCTTCATTGTGCCTGTTGCTGAGAACATTCCGTTTGAGAATGTTGCGTTGTCGATATGGCATGAACGATAGTTTCCGCCGAGGTCGATATTGCCATTTTTGTCAACTGCCTGGATGTTCATTGCTCTTGACTGATGACGGCTGTGGTAAAGTACATAATACTTGCCCTTGAACTCAACTATTGAATGGTGGTTGTTTCCGCCGCCGTCAAGCTGATATGATGCAGGGTTCTTAAGAGCTATTCCCTTATAGGTGAAGGGGCCCATGGGGTTTGTTGAAGTCATAACTGCTATCTCTGCGTTGTTGAAACCGTAGGGATTGCCGTTTGTCTGCCAGTTTGTGCAGTAAGAATAGTAGTATGTGTTGCCTACCTTGAGTATGGATGAATCCTCAAAGAGATAGGGAGGATTCATTCTTTCATACTGTCCGGAGAGACTTGTCATGTCTGCGCCGAGCTTGACTGCTCTTGCTGTTCCGGGGTCAGCAGCCTTTCCGTTGGGAACGCCGCCGCCTACGTAAAGATAACCTGTTCCGTCGTCGTCAACGAGGACTGCGGGGTCGAAGAGCCACTCTACATCACCGAAACCGGGTGTGCTCTTGTTGATAAGTGCGTGTCCGATAGGGTCGGAGTAGGGTCCCTCAGGGCTGTCTGCTGTGAGGACACCGATTCCGCCTGCGCTGTCTGCGAAGTAAAGGAAGAACTTATCCTTGCCGTTTATTGTCTTCCAGCAAGCGTCGGGAGCCCATGCATATCCTGCCCACTTTGCAGCACCATTGCGGCCTGCTGCGGGGATAGCACCGTGGTCTGTCCAGTTTACCAGGTCTGCGGATGAGAAGCAGTTGATAGTCTGGCTGTTGTATGTGTTTACCTGTACCTTGCCCTGTGAGTTGTACTCAAGTGCATCGTTTGTTGTGAATACGTAAAGTCTGTCTTTGTAGACCATGAATCCAGGGTCTGCGCCGAATCTCTGTGTCCAGAGTACGTTGTTCTCGCCGTCCTTCTTCCAGCTTGATGCTATGTTCACGGACTTGAAGATGTTCTCCATTGCTGCGGTATCTACTACCTTTTCAGCTACAGGGAACTGCTTTATGTTTCCGAGAAGGAACTGCTGGAGAAGTACGATGTCGTTTATCTCGAACTTGCCGCTCTGGTCAACGTCTGCGGCCTTCTTTGTAAGTGTGTCGCTGAATCCGCCTGAGATTATGCCCTTACGTGCAAGGACCATATCAAATCCTGTGACAGCTCCGTCAAAGTCAATATCGCCTAATACAAGTGTGCGGACAACAGGCTGGCCTGCACCCTCTACCTTAACACCGGGAAGAGCTCCTACTACTTCGTCGATGTAGAAGTTGTTGTATGAATCAGAGTCATTTGATGCTGTCTCAACATAGATAGACATGTCTGTAGCATCAGCAGGTATCTTGTAGTTTGTATTTGCGAGCTGGAGCCACTCTCCCTTGGGAGCTGTTCCGCTTGCTATCTCGTCGTATTTAGGCTCACCGTCTGAGCCTGTGTACTGGAGCTTCAGCATGAATGTATCTGTCTCGTTGTCGCCGTCAAGATACATTACATTTGCTGAGAAGCTGAACTCCTCGCCGGGCTTGAAGGGATTTGTCATAAGGTCGTAGCGGGCACCGTTCCAGCCTGCTGTTCTGCCCTTTACAAGAAGTGCTTCACTTCCCTTGTATGCTGTACGTCCGCTGGTGAGTATCTCTTCACAGAATCTTGTTTCCCAGCCCTCTGTTGTGCCTTCAAATGTGTGGTGGAAGTACCATCCGTTAGCATCAGGCTCTATTTCAATAGGTTTGTAGCCTGAGCTGCCGGGTCCTGTGTAGGGTATGCCTACTCCCCACTGGCTGTCAGGGAGCATGGACATGAGCTTGTTGTATGCTGGCTTAGGCTGGTTGTTGGAGTCACGGAGAAGTGCGTTTGAACCTGCACTGAGCCATGAGTTAGCGTCGTTTGGTCCCCATACCTGGAACAGTGTTACACGGCCTGTTCCCTGAGGATTGTCGTTCCAGTCCATTGCTGCCTTTGCGATAGCACAGTACTTTGTTGCCTGGTCGTCGTAGGAGTACTTTCCGTTCTCTACGCTGATGTCCAGCTCTGTTATCTGGACTTCGCATCCGATAGAGAGGTACTTCTTCATTGCTGCGATGTAGGAGTCTGTGCCTGCAAAGCCTGTAGCGTTTGCGGGAACGTGGGACTGCATTCCTACACCGTCCAGGAGGCCCTTGTTGTAGAGATCCTTACACATATTATAAATGCAGTCTCTCTTGTGGTCCCAGTACTCGTTGTAGTCGTTGTAGAACAGCTTACAGGTCTTGGGAGCGTACCTCCTTGCGTA
The DNA here is from genome assembly GCA_902762855.1 of Ruminococcus flavefaciens. Classification (GTDB taxonomy): domain Bacteria; phylum Bacillota; class Clostridia; order Oscillospirales; family Ruminococcaceae; genus Ruminococcus; species Ruminococcus flavefaciens_V. Next base: position 26,714 of record CACWPR010000021.1, on the reverse strand, counting down.
TGTGAAGGCCTGCTCTACGAAGCTGTTGTCACCGTATATCTGTACCCATGCGGACTTTCCGCCCTGACCCTGGATATTGCTGTCTCCGGCCTCTCTTGCGCCTCCGTAGTTTGCTGTACGGTTGCTGTCATCGGATACACATTCATTACAGATGTCGTATGCGAAGAGGTCCAGTGAAGGATACTGGGTCTTGAAGGCATTGAACATATTCTTGATGTAGCTCTCCATACGTACATTCATGGTGCTCTTGTCTACCCATGAACCGTTGTTCTGGAGGTTGCTCTTGAAGAACCATGAAGGGGTCTGGCTGTGCCATACCATTGTATGTCCACGGAATCCGATGCCGTTCTTTACGCAGAAGTCGGCGATTGCTGCACAGCTGTTCAGTGATACGGCGATATTGGTATTGGTGGACTGGCTCTGTACCATTGTGCCTGTTGGCTTGGTCTCGTTCTCACACTCGATACTGTTGAAGTCCTTGATGTAGTCGGCTGTGATAGTTGAATTCCTTATGGTACCGCCGTTGAGGATGTTTCCTACTCGGAAGTATCTTGCGAACTCGTCCTTGAGTCCCTTGCCGGCAGGTGCTGCCTTTACGGCGTTAACGGACCTTTTTTCTGTGATGAGGACTTCATCGAACATGAAGTCGTTAGTAGATTCTGTTGTGATAGTAAGTCTGAACTCGTAGGTGTTGGCAGGTGCCTTGTACTTTTCGGAGAGAGTTGTCCATTCCCCGCCCTTTACGTCCTCTGAAAGAAGCTCTACTGTAGTCTCTTCCTCGGTCTCTTCGTCGATGTAGAGAAGTGAGATGTGGAAGGTCTCGTCTGTCTCACTGTAGACCTTTACACTGTAGTCGTACTCTTTTCCGCCCTCAAGGTAAAAGCCCTTTGAGGACTCTGCACCGTCAGAAGGTGTTGTTCTTCCGGTGACGTTCATACCTCTGGTGGTGTTGTAGCCTGCGCCTTTTTCGGCTATGAGCTGTACAGCATCACCGTTTCCGTACCAGCCTTCGTAGTCGGTCTCAAAACCGTTATACACTACTTCTGCGGCATATGTACGGTCTACCAGCTCCGGAGCAACAGTAATTATTCCTACAGAACACACTGCCGCTGTCATTGCTGATACGATTCTCCTAAATTTCATCAGGATTCCCCCTTTAATTTTATTACATTTTTTAGTTCGAGTCAAGGATCTTTTATATCACTTTTGTGCTGAAATCATTGACATCTGCATCTGAAATGTGATATTATATGTATATCACAAAATAAAGGATGTGTTTTTATGCAGTTGGATGCGATAGGTTTTAACCACCGCCATGAGCGTTCCTTCCGTATCGACAGGCCTGGAGGCTCCGAGGACTGGCTCATGCTCATTGTAAAATCCCCTGCCTGTTTTATCATTGACGGGAAAGAGATCAAAACAAGGGCGAATTCTTTTATTGTCTTTACCTCAGATCACCCTCAGCATTACTTTCCCGAATGTGACGAGTACTTTGATGACTGGATACATTTTGTCCCGGACAGCGACGACATCAGCCTTTTTGAGGAGCTGAACATCCCGCTCAACCGTCCTGTTCCTTTGTCTGATATATCTGACATCAGCCTGTTCGTGAAGAATATGTGCTACGAATATTATTCCTCTAACGCTAACCGCCGGCAGTCTGTTCTGATGTACTTCCGCCTGCTTATGTACAAGCTAAGCGAAAAGCAGATCCTTTCTCCTGCTGACAGACCATCCGGTGACAACGCCTATGCTGAAAAGCTCGGCTGGATCAGAGAGTCAATTTTCCGCTGGCCAAGCCGTGAGTATACTGTGGATGATATGGCAAGAGAGCTCTCTCTCAGCCGTTCAAGGTTCCAGCACCTCTACAGTGAGACCTTCGGTTCGAGCGTATCCAAGGATATTCTGACAAGCCGGATGAAGCGTTCCTCCGAGCTTTTGAGAGAATCAGACATTCCTGTCAAGGATATCGCTCTGCTTGTGGGGTACGGCAGCAACGTGTCTTACTTTGTCCGCATCTTCCGCTCCTTCTTTGGTGTCTCGCCCGGACAGTACAGAAAAGAGCTTTCTGCTGAGGAAGAGCTATAAAAGTACACAATTTGTCTGCACCCGTTTTTCTTCTTCTGTTGTTATTATACAATTGTTAACAATCTGTTACAACCCACAATTTGCAGAAACGGTGGATAAAATGATTGATTTATGACTTTTTTTCATTTTTCACTTTATTTTTAAACAATAAATTACCTTTTCCGGAGTGATACCCCTTGAATCATGAAATACACCCTCTTATAGGCGTTATTACTGCCCGTGCATCTGAATCTGAACAGCATCAGCTACTCAGCGGCATCCTCTCACAGGCCGAAATGTACGGTGCAGAAACTGCCGTATTTTCAAATATCTATAATTTCGATGAGTACTACGCTGACGTCGAGGTGGAGAATAAGATATATGAGCTCATCACCTCTCAGCGACTCGACGCTCTCATCCTCACTGCTGAATCTATCCTTAATCCCTGGCTCCAGCAGTTCATCTATCAGAATATCGTCAGCAGAGAGGTTTCTGTTCCGGTCATTGTTACCGGTGCTGAGATACCCGGCTTTACCTGCGTAAACAATTCCGTCACCGACGATTTCGCTGACATTGCCGCTCATCTTGCCGATGTCCATGGCTTCACTGATATCCACATCCTTACCGGTCCGGAGGATGTTCCAACCTCTCATGAACGTGCTGAGGGAGTGCGCCGTGCCCTTGCGGAAAGAGACATCCCCTTCCCGGACGAGAATATTATCTATGGCGACTTCTGGATGCCCTCCGGTGAAAAGCTCGCTGATGAATATATTTCCGGCAAGCGTAAAATGCCTCAGGCTGTTATCTTCGGCAATGACTATATGGCATACGGTCTTCTCGACCGTTTCTTTGAAAAGGATATTCCCGTTCCCGACGCTCTTACCGTTGTCGGATATGAACACATCGGCGACAGGATATACCACTCCCCTGTTCTTACGACCTACCAGCGCAACCGCTATGCTGTGGGTGCAAGGGCTGTTGACCTTATAATGAAGGAGCTCACCGGCAATGATGTGGAGCTCACATCCCTTGGCGGTGAGATGGTCTGCGGTGATACCTGTCCCTGCGGCATCGACAGACGGTATCTTGGTGCGGAACTCAACAGCATCCGCAAGGTGCAGTACTACAATGAGCTCAATATTTGCGGAAATTTTGAACAGCAGATGACTGTCTGCCGCTCCATGCCGGAATATATCCGTGGGCTCCAGGACTATGTACACCTTCTCCGGGATGTAAGAGGTGTCTACCTCTGCCTTTACGAGGACTGGTGCTCTTCTGACAGCAAGGCTGACCTCAATGTGAGCTCAAACGACAAGTCCATGACCTGCTACAGAGTAATAAGTCCTGTGGATGTGGATGCCGCTCCGGAATTCTTTACCCGCAGTCAGCTCTTTCCGGACAAGCTGCCGGGGGCTGACAACAGGCATTTCCTTTATTTCGTCCCCGTTTTTTCTGCCGGCCGTGAGCTGGGACACTTCATCTTCCAGTATCTTGCTCCGGACTGCTACGACAGCATCATGCGTGACTGGCTGAAGATCGCCGTCAATGCTTTGCAGGTACTCCGGATGAAAAACGATATACGTGCTCTTCTTGAATGTACCAATCTCTCTGAATCCCATGATTCTGTGACAGGTCTTTACAACAGGAGCGGTCTTGTCACTGAGCTGGAAATGAGCCTGAATACTGCTTCCGCCTCAGACTCCCTCATGGTCATTCTCGTCAGAGCCGGCATCCTTTCAGATGATTACCGTATAGACGACAAGCGTATCTCCGTGAGGATAGACGTTGAAATGGCTGAAAGTCTTAAAAAAGTCTCCTCCGATAAAAAACAGTTCTGTGCAAAGATATCAGACAAGCTCTTCGCCTTTGCTGTCGTCGGTAATGTTACTGACGATTATTGCACCGCTGTCAGGGACAAGATAGATGTGCTGATAAGCCATTCCCCTGTTTACTGCGAACACTGCGGCTTCAATACCGCTCTCTATGTCTCAGGCATCTATCCTTCCTCCGGAGCTGACCCTGAAAAAATACTCTCCGCCCTTTCTGAGGATATTCTTAAAAAGAGACAGCTCCTTGCTGTTACCCTCCGCAGCTTGCAGTACAGACGATACTCCGAGCTGCGAAATGCCGTGTACCGCAGTCCCGGTAAGGACTGGGACGCTCAGCAGACCTGCCGGGACTTCCAGCTCAGCTACGGTCATTTCCGGGCAGCTTATAAGGAGATGTTCTCCATCAGCTTCCATAAGGACGTTATACAGGGACGCATAGCCCTTGCAAAATACCTCCTGCTGACTACCTCCATGAGCCTTGCCGCTATCGCTGACAAGTGCGGTTACGATGACGACAAGTACTTCATGAGACAGTTCCGGCAGCTCACCGGTGTAACTCCAAATCAGTACAGGGATATGTCTTTTATATCCTGAAGGCCGCTCAATGCGGCCTTTTTTCAGCAGTTTAATAAAAAAATTCACCTTTATTTGCTTATATTTCGTCGTTTCACTCCATTGCATATATCACGGTTTGATGATATAATTATATGTGTAAGTTTGTATACAGAAAGGATAGAAGAGTCGATATGTTAAAAAAATTCGCCGTGCTCCTTACAGCATCGGCTTTGTCTTTGTCAATGACAGCTTGCGGAAGTAAAAGCAGTTCTTCGTCTGCACCTGACAAAACTCCGGCATCTGAAGCAGGTACAAATACTATTGAGGAGGTGACGGAGGTGTCATCCAATGATTCTGCCACTTCTGCTGTTCAGGATACTACCGCAGAACCAACTACAGTCCACATAAGTCCTGTTGAGGTGATGTCTGCATCACTTGGCTCACAGGTCTCCATTGATAAGGTCCTGCCGCATACTGAGGGAAGCAACACTCTTAAAGTCCCTCTTGCTGACCTCATTGAGGAGGGTGACAAGGTCTCATCATTTACTTTCGTTATCCGCTCTGCTGACGGAAGCAATATCGGTGAGTTCAAGGGAGGCTGCGGTATCTCTGTAAGCGCTGACTGTCCTGCCGCTCAGACCGAAGGCTGGTATCAGTCCCCTGACTTCTCCGCTCCTACTCAGGGTACCTACGGAGAGATAAGGTGGGATGTTCCTGCTGAGATAAAAGACTACATCACCGGAGGAGGCGATGTCCTCTTCGGTTACTGGTGGGGAAATGCGTCAAGCATAACTGTTGAAAGCGTTATCTGTACCTTTGAACGTACAAGAGAGGTCCCGGTGGACGGCACTGCTTCAAAGGATGTGGGTACTTCCGTCAGCTATAGCGCAAATGAAAATATCATCTCAGTCCCCCTCGCTGGTCTTATACCGGAGGATGCTGTTCCGGAGGCTGTTACTTATAATATAAGTTCATCCGGCAGCTTCAGAAAGTTCAACGGTGCCTTCGGTCTGAGGTCCGGAGATGAATACTACCAGTCCTCCCCTGATACTGCGATATTTACAGACAGCTCGTCCCTGAGCCTTACCTGGTTCCTCCCGGCTGCTGCAAAGGCATATGCGTCCTCTGACGCTTCTCTGACTCTCGGCTACTGGTGGAGCGAACAGCCCTCTGTAACTCTTGATTCCGTTACCGTTAAATACAGTGTGGGAGGCGGTCATGTTGCTCCTCCTGTACCTCAGGAGCTCTCTGAGCCTGACCCGGCTGCAAATTCCGACTTCCGCTCTGCTGCTGAGATAGCTTCTGCTATCAAGGTGGGCTGGAACCTCGGTAATACCCTCGATTCATATAACACCGGTCAGACCGGTCTGGCTACTGAGACCGGCTGGGGAAATCCTAAGACTACCAAGGACATGATACAGGCTGTCAAGGCTGCCGGATTCAATGCTGTCAGGATACCTGTTACCTGGGGTGAACATATGAACGGCGACTCCATTGACAGCGGCTGGCTCGCCCGTGTTAAGGAAGTCGTTGATTATGCTTATGACCAGGACCTGTTCGTTATCGTAAATATGCACCACGACGACTACATCTGGTTCACTCCGAATAACGGCGAATATGCCGGTGACAGTGCAAAGCTCAAGGCTATCTGGGGTCAGGTAGCGGCTCAGTTCAAAGACTACGGCGACCGCCTTCTCTTTGAGGGCATGAACGAGCCAAGAACTGTCGGAAGTCCTAATGAGTGGATGGGCGGAACGTCTGAGGAAAGAGCAGTAGTCACTCAGTACGAGCAGGACTTCATAAGCACTGTCCGTGCGACCGGCGGCAACAACAGTGCCCGTACTCTTGTTGTTACGTCCTATGCGGCATCCGCAGAGACTGCCGCTATCAATGATGTTTCTATCCCTGCTGATGCCGGAAACATTATCCTGTCATTACATTACTACGCTCCCTGGAAGTTCTCCGAGGGTACTGAAACTTCATTTGATGAGTCCGGAAAAACTGAGCTCATGAACAAGTTCACTGAGCTCCACAATAAATTCGTCGTGAAGGGCATACCCGTTATCATCGGAGAGTTCGGATGCATCAATGCTACTACCGCAGCTATACGCTCCGAGTACTACAGATACTATATAAGTGCCGCTCTCAGTCAGGGCATCAAGTGCTTCATCTGGGACAACGGTGTTACATCCGGTTCAGGCAGCTACGGTATCTTCAACAGGTCCGCACTTTCCTGGGACCAGGACGTTTTAAACGGTATCATGACCGGCGCCGCCTCCTGATATATCTGCAAATAACACCGTTCCTCGTGAACGGTGTTTATTTTTTTGTGAAAGCCCTGTGACAGTTGTTTCCGGACCTTCTCACATTATTCACATTTCTTCCGGCAGTGTGAAAATTCTTTCACATGATATTTCCTCAATTTATACAATTACCGCAAACTCATTTCACATTCTGCCAATATAATAAGACCATAGCCTGAGGGAAAGAAACTCAGGGAAATCTGAAAAAGGAACGTGAATATTATGATGAACGATGTAAATAAGAACAATAACGATATGATGAACGAGGAGCTCCACTGTACCTCAAACCCCTACACAGCTTTCGGAGAGTCTGCTCCGGCTCCCACTGAGCCTGCAAGAACTAAAAAGCATACAGGTGCAAAGATAACTGCTTTCCTCATGGCAATGGCTCTCGTGTCCGGAGGCTCTATCGCAGCTTACCGTGAATTATCCCCCTCCTATACAGACACTTCCTCTGATGCTGTGGCCGAAACTGCCGATGCTCCTAAGTCAGGAAACGCTCTTTCGTCTGAATCTATCAGTATAATCACTCCCGACGAAAATTCCGGCGATGCTCTCACCACTGAGCAGATAGTTGACAAGGTGCTCCCCTCTGTTGTAGGCATCGAGTCCACCTTTACAGTGACTTCCTCCAACAGCGGCTATTACTACGGCTTCGGCGGATTCGGAAGTGCTCCCTCTTCTTCAACTGCTACCGCTACAGGCACCGGAGTCGTTATCACTGAGGACGGCTACATCGTTACAAATGCCCATGTTATCTATGACAGCGAGTACGGCGCAGGTCTTGCAGACAGCATTTCCGTGCTCCTCAATGACGATAAGACCTACGATGCCAAAGTCATTGGCTATGACACTGACTGCGACCTTGCAGTCCTCAAGATAGATGCTGAGGGTCTGACTGCTGCTGAATTCGGTGACAGTGACAGCCTCAGGCTCGGTGAGGATGTTGTCGCTATCGGCAATCCCCTCGGCTTCGACCTTATGAATACTGTTACAAGAGGTATCATCTCCGGCAAGGACCGTCAGGTCACTATCAATGACAAGGCTATGAATCTCCTCCAGACTGATGCCGCTATAAACTCCGGAAACTCCGGCGGTCCCCTTATCAACAGATACGGTCAGGTCATCGGCATTAACTCCTCCAAGATGAGCAGCTCTTACAGCTCCTCTTCCGCATCTATTGAGGGAATCGGCTTTGCTATCCCTTCAAATGAGGTATCACAGATAGTTGATGACCTTATGAAGTACGGCTATGTTACCGGCAAGCCTCAGCTCGGCATAAGCTGTCAGGACGTAACTGAGACTGTTTCAAGGATGTATAACCTCCCTGTGGGCGTTTATATAACTGCCGTAACTGAGGGCAGTGCTGCTGATATGGCAGGTCTCCGCTCCGGTGATGTCATCACTGCTGTGGACGATACAGAGGTTGCTACCTACGAGGAACTCAATGCGGTCAAGAACCAGCACAGTGCCGGCGATGCCATTGAGATAACCTACATCAGGGACGGCCAGGAAAATACTGTAAGGGTTGTCCTCGATGAGGCTTCAAACAACTAACCATTCCACGCTTTTTCATTTCATTCTCCTTTCTTACATAAAATGGTAAAACGGACTCCGCTCTCCCGCAGAGTCCGTTTTTCTCTATGTCCGCATATTATTTATGTGCTCACAGCAGTGTACGAGCATATTCCAGGTGGCACTGTCTACACGGCCTGTCTGCGGAAGTCCCACCTTCTTCTGGAACTGCTTTACGGCTTCCGCTGTGGGGACGTCGTAGTCTCCGCAGACCTTTGTTTCAGGAAAATTATCGTAGCTGGAGCCTATGTCGTTGAGCATCGCCTGTATCACATATATGAGCTCCCCGTGGTCTCCGTTTTTTACCACATATCCAGCCGACGGGAACACATGGAAGGGTGCCGGAGCTGCGTGAAGATATGCACGGTACACGTTGACTATCTTCCGCCATGTTGCCGGGTCTGTGTTTCCTGTCTCCGGCAGTCCGTACTCCCGCTGGAATGCCTTTACTGCCTCTGCGGTGTCTTTCCCGTATACTCCGTCCGGTATGACCTGGGGTATCTTGTCATTGAACAGCGATATTGAGTAGAGATAGGTCTGTATCTCGTATATATGCTGCTTTTTCTGGTAATTCGTGTATGCCATTGCTGCTCCTCCTCTCAGCCTGTTATGGTATATCCCGGCTCCTGATAGGGACGCTTGTCAAAGCTGTATCTCAGGTCAGAGTATACCTCCGCTATCTTATCCCAGGTGACAGCTCCCACTATCCCTGTGGGATTTATGCCGAACTGCCGCTGGAATGCTGTTACTGACTGCCGGGTCAGCGGCCCGAAGTAACCGGTGTTGTTTACCGCCGGGATATTGCTGTAGGTGCGGTTTATGAACGTCAGGTACTCCTGTATCAGCTTTACTGAGTCCCCGGAAACTCCCTCACGGAGGACTGTTCCCGGATAGAGGGCAACTGCTGTATATTTAGGCGGCACTGACTCCACTATACCCTGATATGCCCGGTAAAGGTCATTTCGGGTGGCACGGTCAACCTCACCGGTCTGGGGAAGTCCGAATACCCTCTGGAAGGACTTCACTGAGCGCTCGGTCTTTTCTCCGAAATATCCCGTTATCTCTACCGGCTCTACTGCCGCATAGTAGGCTCCTATAACTGCAAGATAGTACTGGAGTATGCTCACCTCCACGCTCTGCATACCTATCTTCAGGTCCTCTGTGTACTGAGTCTCTATCTCGTCCCAGCGCACTCCCTCGGAGTTCAGCTCTGCTATCTTCTTTACGCTGGTGTAGATGTAGGTTATCCTGTACCAGGTGGCCTGGTCAACCTCTCCTGTTACCGAGAGTCCGAAAACCTGCTGGAATACCTTCACTGCATTTTCTGTGGCCTGGTCATATATCCCGTCTGCTGATGGTATCTTTGGTATGGCAGGGTAATTTCCGGATATTCGGTTGAGATATATCTGCAAGGACCTTATGTCATTGCCTGCCGAACCTACCCTAAGGACCATTCCCGGATAGGAGGGCAGTGCCGTCCTCACCGGCGCATTCTTTACTATGTCTATGTCGCTGCCGTAGTAGTACTGCAATATCTCATAGGGCGTGAGTCCACGGTTGGCAAGGTCAACTGTCCCCCACTGGGAAAGCCCCTCGCAGGTGGTTGTCGTACCGTTGCAGAAGGCGGTGAACAGAGGTTCTACAGTCCCCTGCCGCCTTACGTAGTCGTTGAAGAGCTCATCTACAAGATAGCTGATGTTCTGGAAGTACTCTCTGCCGTTTATGAACTTCTGGTCGTACTGTGTAGTAGCTGTTATGTCAAAATCATACCCCCTTGACCTGTACCATTCAGTATAGATACGGTTCAGCGCAAAGGTGGTTATTGCGTAGATATTCGCCCTGAGTGCATTCTCAGGCCAGGTGGGAAATATCTCGCTGGACGCTACATTTTTTACATAGGACGAAAAGTCAAGGGTCACGTTCGGAGCTGCTGAGTCCGGAGTCCCAAGGTGCACTGTTATAGTCTCAGGGATGAATGGTGTTCCCGTAAGCATCGCTTATCACTCCTTCCCCGACTCCGCTCCGAATGAGGGCTCCTGATTGTATATGGTCACTGTTTCTGCTGAGGAGCTCATCATCAGCGGCACCGGTATCATGCTGAAATTCTGCACTGAGGTTATCCCGGAAAATACAGGGACGTCCACGCTCCGTGCATTGAAGAAGCCCTCCGCTGTTACGCTGACGTCAAAGAGATTGTAGGGACGGGTCAGGGAGCCCGGTGCCTGCGAATGGCTCAGGTCGGGAGCCGGGACCTCAAATTTCGGAGCCGTTCCGCTCTGGTCCGTTACTCCGGATGCTATTATCACCCTGCTGCCCTCCACTATTGCCGTGACCATGACAGATGCTCCCTCCACTGCCGAGGATTCGTCGCCTGTCCTTACATTTACCAGTATATAGCCTATAGAGTCCCCAAGACTCTCTTCGGTGAAGTACTCTGGCGGACGGCTGTTCTCCGGTGAATGTGTGCCGTCGTCTGTGTTAAGTCCCGTGAGGTCCGGTTCAGGATACTTTGTGTTGAACTCATCCTCCTCATGTACCGTTGAATCCTGGTCATTTTCTGAATGAGGATGCCATGCACTGTCATCGGGAGCGTTCTCATTTACGTCCTCTATCTCCTCCGGGACTATCTCCGGCGAAACATCATCTACGGAATCCTCTTCTATATCCGGGTCGGGTCCCGGCTGCTGCTCAGCCTCCTGTGAACGGCTGCGGCCGTAGAGTTTCATCATTTCCTGCTTGTATCTTTCAAGCTCGTTTTTGTCCAAAGTCATCGCCTCCTTACATCTATGATATTCCCGGTGCCGGGATTTTATTACTGCACAAAAATGCCCCTCAGCTTATCACTGAGGGGCGGCGCTTATGTGAAATTATGGCTCTGTTTCAGTACCATGTCCTTTACCTTCATAAGGGAAGTAGTCGTACTGCGCTCGTTTTCCGAGAGCTTCATGGTTATATACTTTATCGTCTCTTCATAGTCGGGTATCATGATGTGCTCCAGTGCATTTACTCGGCGCCGGGTCTTTTCTATCTCGTCCGCCATTAGCTGACAGGCCTTTTCTACTTCTGCAAGCCTTATCATCTTGGGAAAAATGTCGCTGAGAGCACTGACTGCTCCGTCAAGGTCTATGGAGGTGAATGCTGTACCGTAGGAGTAGATGTCATTGCTGTCACTGGTGCGGTACTTAGGACTGAATACCGGAATGTTCACGCTCATGACGTTTTTGGTGCTCACATCCAGCTCTACCTCCTGCTTGGGCAGCATAAGGGCTGTTTCAAGGACCTCCCTCTGCATTACGGAACCGGCTACTGCCATGTACCTGTTTGCCTGGGATATGGCAGCCTCCACCTCGCTCCTGAGCTGACGGTTCTCCTTTATCATTATCATGAACTGCCGCATGAGCTCGTCACGCTTATCTTTCAGCAGCTTATGTCCCCTGCGGGCAGAGCTGAGCTTTTTCTTCAGCTTTGTAAGCTCCATTCTTGTGGGGTTAACGTTCAGTCTTGCCATTGAACTTCACCTCAGTCCTGGGTATCATAGTACTTCACAAGGTATTCCTCTCTTATCCTTCGCAGCTCGCTCCTCGGCAGCAGATGCAGCAGCTCCCAGCCTATGGACAGTGTGTCCTCTATGGTGCGGTTGTTATCGAATCCCTGTGATACGTACCTTTTCTCAAATTCGTCTGCAAACTTTGCGTAGATAAGGTCTGTCGGAGTAAGGGCTGCCTCACCGAGGACTACCATGAGCTCCTTCGCATCCTTTCCTCTTGCATAGGCCGAGAAGAGCTGGTTCATGGTGTCGGAATGGTCAGCACGGGTCTTGCCCTCGCCTATTCCCTTGTCTTTTAGTCTTGAAAGGGACGGGAGCACGTCTACAGGGGGATTTATGCCCTTTCTGTAAAGCTCACGGGAGAGGATTATCTGTCCCTCTGTGATGTAGCCGGTAAGGTCAGGTATGGGGTGGGTCTTGTCGTCCTCAGGCATGGTGAGTATTGGTATCATGGTGATGCTTCCCTCTTTGCCCTCCTGACGGCCGGCACGTTCATATATCGTGGCAAGGTCTGTGTACATATATCCGGGGTAGCCTCTTCTTCCGGGGACCTCCTTCCGGGCTGCTGATACCTCACGGAGAGCGTCAGCGTAGTTGGTGATGTCGGTGAGTATGACAAGTACGTGCATTCCTTTTTCAAATGCAAGGTACTCTGCGGCTGTAAGCGCCATTTTGGGAGTTGCAAGACGCTCTATTGCAGAGTCGTTGGCAAGGTTGATGAAGAGCACTGTCCTGTCAAGAGCACCTGTGCTCCGGAAGCTGTCAATGAAGTACTCCGATTCCTCGAAGGTGATTCCCATTGCGGCGAATACTACCGCAAACTGCTCATCCTTTCCCCTTACCCTCGCCTGACGTGCTATCTGTGCGGCGAACTGTGCATGGGGAAGTCCGCTGGCCGAGAAAATAGGCAGTTTCTGTCCTCTTACAAGGGTGTTGAGTCCGTCTATTGCGGAAACTCCTGTCTGGATGAACTCCTGGGGATAGCGCCTTGCAACGGGATTCATCGGGAGTCCGTTCACGTCCATCCGCATTTCCGGGATTATCTCCGGGCCATCGTCTATGGGACGTCCCATTCCGTCGAAAACTCTGCCCAGCATATCCTCAGATACTCCCAGCTCCATCTGATGGCCGGAAAATACTACGCTGCTGTCCTTGAGATTTATGCCGGCAGCATTCTCGAAAAGCTGTACAAGGGCGTTTGAGCCGTCTATCTCAAGGACACGGCACCTTCTCTTCTCGCCGTTTGTAAGTCTTATCTCTGCAAGCTCTCCGTAGCTTACGTTCTCTACGTCCTTGACCAGCAGCAGAGGGCCTGCGGCCTCTTCAATGGTCCTGTATTCTCTTGGCATCAGTTTTCCTCCTGTCTCAGAAGCTCGTCAAGCTCAGAGGATATTTCCACCGAGAGCTTGCTGAATTCTTCATCTGTTCTTTCCTCTTCGATATATTTGAATCGGCCTATCTTTTCACGTACAGGCAGCTCTGCCACTGCCTCGATGTCGGCTCCCTTTTTAAGAGCCTCCGCTGCTTCGTCGTTGAAACCGAGGATGAGCTTCATCATGTAGAGCTGCTTTTTAAGGCTGGTATAGGTGTCTACTTCGTGGAATGCGAGCTGGTGCAGGAAGTCCTCTCTTATTGAACGGGCAGTCTCCATTTTTAGTCTGTCTCCGTCTGAAAGTGCATCCATGCCTATCAGCTTAACTATCTCCTTCAGCTCAGCCTCGTCGTGGAGTATTGCCATGAACCTTGCCCGGTCCTTCATCCAGTCTGCTGAAACGTTATTGTCGTACCAGCCTGCAAGGGAATCAGCGTACAGCGAGTAGCTGGTCAGCCAGTTTATAGCCGGGAAGTGCCTCTGATATGCGAGGTTTGCATCAAGTCCCCAGAATACCTTTACTATACGCAGTGTGGCCTGGGATACGGGCTCGGAGATGTCTCCTCCGGGCGGTGATACGGCTCCGATAACTGAAAGTGCGCCTTCACGTCCGTCAGTGCCGTTGGAGATGACTCTTCCTGCTCTCTCGTAGAACTGGGCAAGACGGCTGCCAAGATATGCTGGGTAGCCTTCGTCTCCGGGCATTTCCTCCAGTCGGCCTGACATCTCTCTGAGAGCCTCTGCCCAACGGGATGTGGAGTCTGCCATAAGTGCAACTGAATAGCCCATATCACGGTAGTACTCCGCTATGGTTATACCTGTGTATACCGATGCTTCACGGGCTGCAACGGGCATATCGGAGGTGTTCGCAATGAGGACCGTCCTCTCCATAAGGGACTTTCCGGTGTGGGGGTCGATAAGCTCCGGGAATTCATTGAGAACGTCGGTCATTTCGTTGCCGCGCTCTCCGCAGCCGATGTACACGATTATATCAGCAGCAGCCCACTTTGCAAGCTGGTGCTGGGTAACGGTCTTTCCGCTGCCGAAGGGTCCGGGGATAGCTGCAACTCCTCCCTTTGCTATGGGGAAGAGACAGTCAATCACTCTCTGTCCTGTTACCAGGGGCATATCCGGTGACAGCTTTTTCTTGTAGGGACGGCCTCGTCTTACAGGCCATTTCTGTATCAGCGAGAGCTCCTTTTCGCCCTTGGCTGTCTCTATGATGCATACGGTGTCGTCAGCGTGGAACTCTCCCTCTGAGATGCTCTTTACTGTACCTTCAACACCGTTCGGCACCATTATCTTGTGAAGGACTATATCCGTCTCAGGGACTGTTCCTATAACGTCGCCGCCTATGACTCTGTCACCCTTCTTTACTGCGGGTGTGAACTTCCAGAGGGGGTCCCTTTTCAGTGAGGGGACTTCAACTCCTCTGTGAAGGCTGTTTCCGCATATCCTTCTTATATCATCAAGGGGACGCTGTATACCGTCAAAAATACTTCCGATAAGTCCGGGTCCGAGCTCAACGCTCATAGGTTCACCAGTGGACTCAACTGCCTCTCCGGTGCCGAGTCCTGCGGTCTCTTCGTATACCTGTATGGACGCACGGTCGCCGTGCATCTCGATTATCTCGCCTATGAGACGCTTTTCACTTACACGGACAACGTCGAACATATTTGAGTCTCTCATGCCTTCGGCAACAACGAGGGGTCCCGAAATTTTTACAATAGTTCCGATACTGCTCATTTCTATCTATCCGCCTCTTTCTAATTTTTCAGTATGTCTGACCCCACGGCCTTTTCTACGGCTTCGTGGAGCGCTTTCATGCCCTCACCGGTATTTCCTTCTATCGCCGGTATCAGCACGATGGCCGGGAGAGGTTCCTCCCGGTATTTCTTTATGGTATCCGCTGCCATTGCCGCTGCGGGCTCGGTAATATATATGACCGCAAACTCTCTGGCTGCCAGTCGGGAGATGAGTTTCTTTATCCTTTCAGGTCCGGTCTCCCGGAAAACGGTCAGGCCAAGGGCTGCAAAACCGGATACGCTGGCGGTATCGCCTATAACTGCCGCTTTATACATAGAGCTTCCTCATCCTTTCCATGATAGTTTCTGTGTCGGTACCGCATTCCTTGCAGACCTTTATTATCCGGACGTCCTTTATCTCAGCCTCTTTTGCAATGTAGTAGGCTGCCAGGGGCTCAGGACCAAATGCCTGCATCCTTGCGGACTCTGCGTGTTCCATTATTACGTCGTCGCACCATTTCTCAAACTGTGCAGGGGAAGTTTTTAGGAGCTCTGCGGCTCCGCTGTAGGCTGTGTCTTCAAGATAGCGGAATAGTGTGTCTGTACCGCTTTGTGCTGCCCTTATAAGGGACTCCTTGTCAAGCTCCGGACTTCCGCATATCGCCGTTTCAAGAAAGCTCCGGGACTTCTTCATAATGCTGCATCTGTATGCTGTTTTGATGTCGGCGCAGACTGTTGTGAGTACAGCATATCGCTGCATAAAGCTGCCGCCGAAGTCCGCAGCGTCCCTCTGCATCGCATTCAGTGACGCTGCATCTATCAGGGAGTCCGAAAGCTGACCGTCAAGAGTTCTTGTCAGGAGCTCATATGCCTCCTCTGCCGGCTCCCGCAGGTACTCAGGCAGTCCGCTGTAATCCTTGGAGCTTATCCCGTGGTCAAGGTCCTCTAATGTGACGTTTGAAGGCTCTACATAGTACACCGAGGGGTCACGGTTGGACAGCTTTGCTTTCAGGACGGCTTTCAGGTTGTGAAAGTCGTTCCTGTAAAGAAGTATTTTCAGCTCCCGGCTGTCAGGAGCTGAGCTCCGGAGCATTTCCCATACGTCAGACAGACTGCTGCCGGGAGTCTTTTTTGCTGCGAGGAGAGCCTCCGTTTCCTTCAATGTACGGGCATTTATGAGCTGCTCTATATCACTGCCTGTGAGAAGAGTGGTCTCCATAGCCTTTACTGCGGCTACGGCACTTGCGTATTTCGTGCTCATTCTATCACCTACCCGAATAAGTGCCTTGCGGCTGTGTCTCTTATACCTTCTTTTTCAGCGTCAAGGACTGCCTCAAAGCTGCAATTTTCAGAGATAAGTCCGTATTCAAGGATGAATCCGTCCTCTATGTCAGCAGGAGCCTTTGAAAGTGAAAGAGCTCCGCCGGCTTTTTCTGCTGCCTTTTTTACCTCGGACTCAAAGGTGCCCGGCAGGCGGTCAAGGTCCTTTCTGCCAAGATAAAGAGTTCCTTCCTCTGCCCTTATGTGCTTTGTGAGCATTTTTATCAGCAGAGCAAAGTACTCGTCATCCGGGAGGGCTCTCAACTTTGAAAGAGTCTTTTCTACTGCCTTGTCAATGAGCTCCACCCTGCGTGTCAGCAGACGGCGCTTTATCTCTGCGTCCACTGATGAACATGAATTTTCATAGTCCCTTTCATGCTGGGCCTTTGCTCGGACAAGGTAGTCCTCATAGGCCTTGGATGCCTTTGTTTCGGCATCTGCCTGTATCTGTTCGGCTTTGAGCCTGGCAGCAGAGAGTATCTTTTCTTCGCTCTCTTTCTGCTGCTCCGATATTATGTTCAGTATCTCGTCAAGTCCGGACATGGTCTGTACCTCCGTTCATGATTCAGATAGCTATGTTGTTGATTATAAGGATAGATACGAGAAGTGCAAGGATAGCGTATGTCTCTACCATTGCGGCCATGATGATACCCTTACCGTTGTGCTCAGGCTTCTTGGCTGTGATGCCTACACCTGCTGCGGCTGCTCTGCCCTGTGCGATACCGGAGAAAAGTCCCACGATAGCTATCGGCATTGCTGCTGCAAGGAACATGAGTCCCTGTGCTGTTGTGAGCGATACCACGTCTCCTCCGAGCACTCCCACTTTTCTCAGCATGAGTATGGCTGTGAGAAGTCCGTAAAGTCCCTGTGTACCGGGAAGAAGCTGGAGTATGAGCACCTTGCTGAATTTGTTGGGGTCAACTGATACTACGCCTGCTGCGGCCTCGCCTACAAGTCCGACTCCCTTTGCGGAGCCTATTCCTGCAAAAAGTGATGCACAGGCAGCTCCTATTATTGCTAATGCTAAACCTAAACTATTCATTGATATTTTCCTCCTTGAATTTTATATATTGTGTGTTGACGGTCAGCGGTGAGAATTCCCGTCCGCCGCCGGTGTAGAACTTTGAGAACAGCTCCACAAATTGCAGCCTGTCAGTGTGGACGTAGGCTCCGAGAAGATTTATTGCCATATTCACCGTGTGTCCCACGATGAATACCACTATCAGCAGTATCGCCTTCACAACTGTGTTCTCAGGCATGGTGCCTATGAGATTTATTACTCCGGCGATAGAGCCTGTTGCAAGTCCGAGAGCAAGGAGTCTGGAGTAGGACAGGATGTCGCTGAGATAGCCGGTGGCTGTGTTATAGAGGGCATAAAGCCCGCCAAAGAATTTGCCGAATACCGACTTCGAGCTCCTGCCGGATGTGAGCACCAGAAGGACGACTCCTGCCAGCATGAGCGGTGTTCCAATGGTCTTGAGTATTCCGGGAACGTCTGTGAGTATGGAGGCTCCGAGGGGAGCAACTCCCAGTATTATCATATATATGGGCAGCGTGTCAAGGACTGCATCTGCCTTCCGGCCGTCGTCCCAGGCCATTTTGAAGGAAACTCCCACGCCAAGGAAAAGGTGAAGGATGCCAAGTCCGAAGGAGAACAGGAGCAGCTTTATCGGCTCATCCATTGGCTCGAACCACAGGGCAAGACTGCCTATCTCACGGCCGAAGAACTCCCGTCCTACCACCTGAACTATGTCACCGAACCAGCTTCCGAAAAGAGCTCCCCATATAAGAGTGGAAACTCCGCAGTTCCGGAACATGGTCAGGGTCTTTTTCATGCTCGTTTCCAGCTTGAACTTCTTCAGGGCTATCATGGTGCCGATGACCATGACCAGTCCGTAGCCGGCGTCTGACAGCATCATGCCGAAGAATAAGTAGTAGAAGAAGGACATTACCGGGGTGGGGTCAACGTCAGACTTGCCGGGCATTGCGTACATCTTCGTGATGCCCTCCACCGGCTCTGAAAAACGGCTGTTTTCCAGGAGTACAGGCACATCCTCGTCCTCTGCCGGGTCAGTGAAGTTTATCTCCGCTGTGAACTTCGAGCATATCTCATTTCTTAGTGACTCAGTGTACTTCTCCGGGATATAGCCCGTTAGTACAAATGTTGAACCTGTGAATCCAAGAGAGCTGAGTGCCTCATATTTATCCTGTCTCATTTTCAGGTAGTCAACTGCGAACCGGAGCTCACGGCGGTTGACTGCAAGCTCCTCAATGCGCTTTTTTCCGGACTCTATGGACTTTTCCAGCCTCTCTATCTCCTTACGGCTTGCGGCTATCTTCTCCTTCGGAGTCATATTGTCAGTCTCCGATACCAGGATAAAGGAATTTTTCCTGAGGACCTCCATAGCTTCCTCTGCGTACTCCCTGGCACATATAATGAACAGGTCTGTCTGCTCCTTTGAGGAGTATATGACCTCAGCATAACAGCCTTCCGGGAGCATTTCCTCCAGTGACTGAGATGTGATACTGTAAGGGACTGAGCCGATATATGCCTGCGTGGACGCTGTTCCCTTGAATCCCATGGGAACGTCCAGTGCCTCCCACTGTTCAAGGATGTCGCACCTGACTTCAATCTGGGAGATTTCAGTTTCAGCCTCTGAAACAGCTCTGCTGAGCCTTATCGTCTCACCGGCTGCGTTCATTATCTTTTCCAGCTTCATGGCCTCTTTGCCGAACTTATGCTTTTCAACCTCGGTCTTTCCGCTGAACATCTCAGTGATATTCGTTTTTTCCGGGGCATAGCAGTCCAGCACGTCAAGGGCCTGAACAGCTGTATTCCTGAACTTCTCAAACTCCCCTACCACTGCCGTAACATTGGTGCCTTCAAGCTCCTCGTCGGTGTTGCTGCATAGTTCGACAACTCCACGGCGCTGCAAAAGCTCGATTATCTTCTTGCTGTCAGTGAGAAGAGCGATGAGTTCGATTTTTTTCATTCTGAGTTTCGCCATATTTTACATCACACTCCTAATGGGGACTCTGTCTCAGAAATATTCGCTTATCACAGTGTTTACCGCCTTATCCATATTCTTTTCGGCTCCTGAGTTTATTTCCTCCAGCTTTTTTCTGTAGGCTCTTTCCGCATTTTCTCTGTAGGTCTCCAGCTTTTTACTGTACTCCTGTCTGATGCGGTCAGACTCCTTTGCGGCTTCACCAAGCCTTTTCTGTATCGTCAGCGAGGCATTTCCGGATGCCTTATCCAGCATCTCATCCCTTAGCTTACGAGCGTCAGCGAGTTTTTTATCCGATTCAGATTCCGCAGCGAGTATTTTTCTGACTGCCTCTGATGCCATACTATCCCTCCTTAAAACTGACTGTTGGTCATTTAACAAGATTATTATAACATACTGATTTTAAATTGTCAATAGTTAAAACGCAGAAAATGACTAACTTTCATTTTTGCCAAAACACAAAGGGAGCTGACTCTACAGACAGCTCCCTTCATATCTTATGCAAATTACTATTTAATTATACTCCAAAAAGACTTTCTTGTCAAGTCTGAACGGCTCATTTTTCATGCCTTTTTGGAATACCTCTATACTCCGAATATTTCATATTCCCCTCTTTTCAGGGATATGGACTGGTAATCGCCTTTTTCAAGGGTCTTGTCCTTGTCGGATATGTAGGACTTCAAAATGGCTCGGCTCATGTTGGTTATGTCAGGACGTTCAACTGCCTCCTCCGGAGTGAGCAGCAGCACTTCGCTGTTCTCGTAGCCGTCTGACACCGGTGCTCCGGAAATGTGCTTCATCCGGAATACTATGCACCACTGGTCGGTCCTGAACTGTATGGCAAACACGGAGTCAGCTTCTGCCGTGACACTGGTCTCCTCGTAAAATTCCCTTTTTACTGCGGCTGAGGGGAACTCCCCTTCCTTGACGTAACCGCCGGGTATCAGTATCCTGTCCTTGGCTGCGCCGTAGGTGTGGCGGACGAAAAGTATCTTCCCGTCTATTTCAAGTATGCCGCATACTGCGTAAAAACGATTACTCATCTTCTTCCTTGGCAGTTACGCTTATGCCAAGAACGTCAAGGCTGTCGGCATCAACTGCGGATGGACACTCTGACATGAGCTCGCTTGCGTTCTGTACCTTCGGGAAGGCTGTTACGTCACGGAGGCTTTCTGCCTTGCACATTATCATTGCAAGACGGTCAAGTCCGATACCCATGCCGCCGTGAGGCGGTGCGCCGTAGCGGTATGCGTCTACAAGGAATCCGAATTTTGCCTGTATCTCTTCATCTGTCATGCCAAGTGCCTCGAACATCTTCTGCTGGAGCTCGAAGTCTGTGATTCGCATTGAACCGCTGGAGAGCTCTGTACCGTTGAGGACAAGGTCCCAGGCCTTTGCACGGACGTTTGCAGGGTCAGTGTCAAGGTACTCCAGGCACTCCTCCATAGGCATTGTGAAGGGGTGATGTGCAGCTACCCAGGTGTCGTTCTCCTCGTCACGCTCGAAGAATGGCATCTCGGTTATCCAGAGGAAGTTGTACTGGTCATCGGGGATGACTTCAAGTCTCTTGCCGCAGATGAGTCTTATTGCACCAAGTGTGGTAAGGACAGTTTTTGTCTTGTCTGCACAGATGAGCACAAGGTCTCCCTGCTCTGCTCCAACGGCGGAGCATATCTTTTCAAGGTCGCCGTCCTTCAGGAACTTCTTGAAGGAGCAGTTCGGCTCGTCTGCCCAGCGGATATACGCAAGGCCCTTTGCGCCGATGCCCTTTGCGTGCTCTACCAGCTTGTCTATCTCCTTGCGGGTATATGCAGCTGCGCCGTTCTTTACGTTTATTGCACGTACAGAGCCGCCGTCCTCAACTGCGCTCCTGAAAACAACGAAGTCGATGTCCTTGACTGCGTCAGTGATGTCCTGTATCTCAAATCCGAAACGGGTATCAGGCTTGTCTGAGCCGTATCTGTTCATTGCGTCTGCAAAGGTGAGTCTTGGCAGAGGCAGCGGGATGTCTACGTTCATAACTTCCTTGAAGGCTCTCTTTACGAAGCCCTCAACGCACTCCTGGATGTCCTCGGCGTCTACGAAGGACATTTCAAGGTCTATCTGTGTGAACTCAGGCTGTCTGTCTGCTCTGAGGTCCTCGTCTCTGAAACAGCGTGCAAGCTGGATGTATCTGTCATAGCCGGAGACCATGAGGAGCTGCTTGTATATCTGGGGTGACTGGGGAAGTGCATAGAACTTTCCGGGGTGAACTCTTGAAGGGATGAGGTAGTCTCTTGCACCCTCAGGTGTGGACTTCATCATCATGGGAGTTTCTATCTCAAGGAACCCGTTCTCGTAGAAGTACTCACGGGTGACCTTTGCAAGCTGATGACGCTTGATGATGTTCTCCTGGAGAGGAGCACGTCTGAGGTCAAGATAGCGGTACTTGAGACGGAGCTCTTCCTTGACGTTAGTCTCGTTGGTTATCTCGAAGGGAGGTGTCTGAGCCTTGGCAAGTATCCTAAGGTCGGTTACGAATATCTCTACATTTCCGGTTTTGAGCTTGTCGTTCTTGCTCTCACGCTCACGGACCTCGCCCTTTGCCATGAGGACATACTCACTTCTGCATGATGCGGCCTTCTCGAAGATAGCCGGGTCAGTCGTTTCGTTGAAAAGGAGCTGTACTACGCCTGTTCTGTCACGGAGAACGATGAAGATGACTCCGCCCTTGTTCCTTATCCTGTCAACGAATCCGCCTACTACAGCCTCTCCGCCTGCCTCTGTGACCTCGCCGCAATAGTGGGTCCTTTTAAGGCCTTTCATTGAATCTGCCATTACTTATTCACCTCAGTATTATTCTGGCCGCCGAGGAGTTCCTGGTCCTCTAAGCTGCCCATCATTTTATCAAAATATGCAGCGTCGAAGCTGCTGATAAACTGGTCATTGAGAAGTATCTCCTTCTCCTCGCCGGACTCCATGTCCTTCAGACGAGCCTTCTTTTCTTCAAGCTCGTTGTCGCCCAGTACCATTGTGAAGGCTGCGCCTATTTTGTTTGCGTACTTCATCTGAGCCTTGAGTCCTCTGCCCATGAGGTCGTATTCTGCATAGAATCCGTATTCTCTGAGCTGTCCTGCAAACTCCATAGCCTTTTCAAGAGCTGCATCTCCCATGGTCGCAAAGTATATGTCGCACTTTTTGGGAGAGAGGTATGCACAGTTCTGCTTGTCCATAACAAGAAGGAGTCTCTCAATACCCATTCCGAATCCAAGTGCCGGCACGTGCTGACCGCCAAGCTGCTCGATGAGTCCGTCATAGCGTCCGCCGCCGCAGACTGTTCCCTGTGCGCCTATCTCTGTAGTCACGAACTCGAAAACTGTCTTTGTGTAGTAGTCAAGTCCACGGACTATCTTGGGATTCACCTTGTAGTCGATGCCCAGGTTCGTGAGGTACTTCTTCAGCTTTTCAAAGTGGCCGCTGCACTCTTCGCAGAGATAGTCGATTATGAGGGGAGCATTTTTGCCTATTTCCTGGCAAATGGGACTCTTGCAGTCCAGTATTCTCATGGGGTTCTTTGCAAGTCTCTCCTGGCAGGTCTCGCAGAGCTCGTCCTTTCTTGCCTCAAAGAAGGAACGAAGTGCCTCGTGATACTTTGCACGGCATGAGGGACAGCCGATGGAGTTGATATAGAGCTCGATGTTCTTGACTTCAAGCCTGTCAAGTATTTTCTTTGCAAGGGAGATGACCTCGGCATCTGCTGCCGGAGACTGGCTGCCTGCCATTTCAAGTCCGAACTGGTGGAATTCACGGAGACGGCCTGCCTGTGGACGCTCGTGCCTGAAACATGAGAGAATGTAGAAAACACGCTGTGGAAGGGCCTCATTTAGCAGTCCGTTCTGGAGCATAGCTCTTATAGTACCTGCTGTACCCTCAGGGCGGAGAGTGAACTTGGTCTCCTTAGCCATAACGGTGTACATTTCCTTCTGGACAACGTCTGTAGTTTCGCCCACAGAGCGCAGGAAGAGGTCGGTGTTCTCGAATGTGGGTACTCTTATCTCGGAGAAACCAAAGCTCTCAGCAGTCTCACGTGCTATCTTTTCTACGGTGTGCCATTTGTGGATGTCCTTTGGTAGGACGTCTTCGGTGCCGTTGGGGCGTTTGATATTGATTGCCATAGTGATCAGCCTTTCAGTTTTTATTTGGAAGGATGCGTATTTGCAGAGAAAATGTCAAGATGCATATTTTTTATTTACATCGCTGAAACTTATACTCCAATACGACTAAAATCTCTTATACATGAAAATTGTCCCTGTACAGGGACAATTGAACATCAGATGCTCGGTGTGCCGACTTCACGCCAGTCAAGGTCTCCTCTTTCGAGGGCCAGAATGAGTGCTTCGGCTGTTGCTATATTTGTTGCAACGGGCACATTATGCACATCGCAGAGTCTTAAAAGGTTCATTCCGTGGACATCTGTTGCCTTCGGGTTGATAGGATCTCTGAAGAAGAGGAGTACGTCTACTTCGTTGCAGGAGAGAAGTGCAAGTATCTGCTCAGCTCCTCCCTGTCCGCTCAGGTACCTTTTTATCGGCAGTCCCGTAGCCTCACTTACCTGCTTTCCGGTAGTATTGGTGGCTATAAGGGTGTGCTTTGAAAGGATCCCGCAGTATGCGCTGCAAAACTGGACCATAAGTTCTTTTTTTGCGTCGTGTGCAATAATTGCTATCTTCATTTTTCGTTCCTTTCCCCGCAGTGCGGCAATTTATTATCTGGTATTATGAGGTTTTAACTGTAAGCGGAACAAAATCTCCGTCAAGCCGCTTAGAAATGGCATCGAAGGCTCTGAGTGCCTCTGAATCAGTAGGTATAGGGTTGCCCTTGCCGGTTGCGACAGTCATTTTGAAGTCGTCAGGGATAACTCCGATGAGCTGTACGCCCACCTTGTCGATTATCTCATCGAGATTTGCAACAAGTGCATTGCCGATGACCTTCTTGCTGACTTTATTTATGATGAGTCTCTGGCTCTTGTTGCCTCTGTTGTAGAACTCATCAGACATGAGTGCTGCGTCTCTGATGCAGACCTGGTCAGGAGTAGAGAGTACAAGTATGAGGTTTGCCTGTTCAACGATATCGAATACGTGGGAATTTATACCTGCGCCGGTGTCGATGATGATGTACTCAAAGTACTTCTTTATAGAACGGCAGATGTCGTATATCTGCTCCGCATTAACTGAGGTAAGGGTCTTGGGAGCACAAAGGATGCTGAGGTTAGCAGCCATAGGTACCTGTGAAACGGCTTCAAGCGGCTCTTTTTTTCCGCTGAGGACATCTCCGAGGTCATACTTGATGTCATTTTCCATGCCGAACATGATGTCAAGGCATCTCAGGCCGAAATCCAGCTCAATAATGAGAGTTCTGTGACCCTGTTTTGCAAGTGTATAGCCGAGGCCGGCACAAACTGTAGACTTGCCGGTTCCGCCTTTTCCGGATGTGACCGCAATGATTTTAGACATATCGTTTCCTTTCCGATATCCGCAAGCCAGAGCAGTATAGCTGCTGAACGGCACCGGACTCTAAAGAATTCTTAATATTTACCTAAGCTATATTATACCACAAAAAGCTCCGCTTGTCAAAGGAGTTTTTTGTGCAAAAGATAAAATTGTGCAATTTAGTGCTTTTCACATATGTAAATTGTGCACATCTAACAAATACTCACTTAATGCTTTCGATTATCTTATTTACCGTTTTCTCGATATTACAGCCGTTTTCGTCTATGACCACGTCTGCGTACTTCTCATACAGCGGTACACGCTCATTGTAGAGGTCACTGAGCCTCTGGCCTTCCTTTATGACAACTCCCCTGTTGCGGATGTTGCCCAGACGGTATTTCAGTTTTCTGTAGTCCAGCTTGAGGTAGACTACTGTGCCTATCTCCCGGAGATGCTCCATGGCCTCCCTGCCGTAAACGACGCTTCCTCCGGTGGCAATGACCGAATTTTCAGCAGTGAGCTGACTGTTGACCTGATTTTCCACTTCAAGAAAGCCTTCAAGTCCCTTTTCTGCAATAGTCTCACGGAGCAGCTTTCCCTCCCGCTTCTGGATCAGGAGGTCTGTGTCAATGAACTGATAGCCCAGTATTTTGGCAAGTATGACACCTACGGTGCTCTTTCCGACTCCGGGCATACCGATGAGTACGATGTTATTCTTCAAATCACTTGTTCCTTTACTAAATATTATATTTAATTATACCTCTTTTGCTCCTGTATGTCAATAGTTTTTCCTGCCAGATATTGCGATATTTCCAAACGTGACATATAATTTGACAAATACTGATATATATGATAAGATTGTTCTGGAGGTGAGAAAAAATGAACAGCCCTGTCAGCAGCAGGAACCCCTTCCCCTACTCCTGCGACAACAAGCGCTACCATACGCTGAACTACCATAATAAGGCTAAATATGGCCGTAAAGTCCACAAGGCTGTGCTGGAATGCGGTTTCACCTGCCCGAACATCGACGGCTCCAGGGGAGTCGGCGGCTGCATTTTCTGCGACGGCGGCAGCGGCTACTTCACAAGGCCCGGACTCAGCGTCACTGAGCAGCTCTCCCTTGAACGAAACAGGCTCTCGTCCAAATTCGGGGACGATATTGCCATTATCGCCTATTTTCAGGCAAATACCAATACATACACCTCTGCCGGAAGGCTGGGAAGTCTCATTGATGAAAGCCTTGCATTTCCCGGTGTTACGGGAATTTCCATTGGTACACGGGCTGACTGCCTTCCCGATGACATCCTTGACCTCCTTGAAAGCGTCAGCAGACGTACCTCTCTCACCGTTGAGCTTGGGATGCAGTCCATGCATGACTCAACTATTTATACTGTCAACCGGTGCTGTACCCATGAGGAGTTCCTGGATGGCTATTTCAGGCTGAAAAATCGTGGCATAAGAGTCTGTCTGCACCTTATAAACGGACTCCCCGGCGAGACTCCGGAAATGATGCTCGCATCTGCCTGCGAAGCCGCAAGACTCCGGCCTGACGGGATAAAGCTCCAGATGCTCCACGTCATCAGGGGTACGAAGCTGGCGGATATGTACCTCACCGGCGGGCTTGAACTGCTGGATATGGAGAGTTACATCCGTATCGTGACTTCTCAGCTCGAAGTCCTGCCCCCGGAGACTGTTATCGAAAGACTTACCGGAGACGGAGACCGCTCAAAGCTGATAGCTCCCCACTGGACTGCCAATAAAAAGTCCGTCCTGAACGGCATAGACAAGCTCATGCGGACCCTTGACACCTGGCAGGGACGGAAATTCACGGAAAGGAATGACTGACTTGAATAATTATTACCCCGAACTGAAAAAGCTGCTCTCCGCTGACTTCAACTGCCGGCCCGGAGACTTCGATATTGAGG
>CACWPR010000020.1 GCA_902762855.1 Ruminococcus flavefaciens | reverse complement strand
TATATCACATTCTGTCATCTGTGTCAAGTACATTTTAAGGTATAAAAAAGCCTGCGGTGCCATAAAACAGGCTCGCAGGCTTTCGCTGGTGCCGCTGACCGGGGTCGAACCGGTACGGATTTTACTCCGAGGGATTTTAAGTCCCTTGTGTCTGCCAATTCCACCACAGCGGCGCTCAACTATGATATTATACCATGCCGGAGGAAAAAAGTCAAGAGGGGACAGCAATAATTAATCATTTAACAATATTTTCTTCCCTCTTTCTCATATGTAAAACTATGGACAAGCTGTAAAAAATGTGGTATAATACCATAAAACAGTTATTATACTTTTATCCCAAAGGAGATGACGTGATGTCAGGAACTGTAATTGAAGCGATCTCCGCTTTTTCCGGCACTGCCGCTATGTCCGCTTTTGCTGTGTCAGGAGCCGCCGTGGCTCTTTTAATAATATTGTTTATCGCTGCATCCGTCGTTTCCGGTATCCTTACTTTCAGAGCCAGAATGAAAAAGCTGCGCTCCGAAAGCCCTCCCTCTGAAACCGACAAGGAGGTATCGCCTTGAATACAGATATCGAGCTTTATGTAAATTCTGAATTGCAGGGGTTCTACCCCATGAATGTGATAGAGAAATACTTCTCTATAGCTGAACAGACCGCAGAAGAAACTATCCGCAGCATTGAATGGGACCAGATAGTCCTCTACGCTATCTTCGCCTATGACCCCAAAACAGGTGCTATCCTCTCTGCTAATATGATGTGCATTTGCCTTACCAAAGAGGAATTCCAGAAGCTGTACCCTAAATTTCCCAAGAGCTGCCGGCTGTTCACACTCAGAAAGAAATAGGAGATAAATCATGAACAAAGACATTATTTTCACACTTCTGACTGCCGGCGTTATCGCCGGGTCAGTCATGCCGCTCTCATCCCTCGCAGAGACAGGAGACAGCTCCGGGCAGAGCGGCACTCAATCTACTACAAGTCAGGCTGACCCATACGCTCCCACTGACCCGAATGTCTACACTCTTACATTCCTTGCACCCGACGGCACTGTTTTGTCATCTTATCAGGCCGAAGAGGGAAGCACTATCGACTACAGCGCTGTGGACACTTCCTCCCTCAGCAAGCATATCGACATCTATACCGAGCAGGAATTCTGCGGCTGGGACCAGACTCCGGAAACTGTTACCGGAGACACTACCTTCCACGCTCTTATGCAGACTGCTGTTATCTCTATGGACAGCCTCCCCTCACGCACCAGATACGCAAGCACCAACGGCACTGTTGACCTCTCAGGACTTAAAGTCACTATAACGCTTACAAAAGAGACTCCACAGAAGGACAGCTCCGGAAAGTACATCACAGAGACCTCAAACGTAGATATTTCCTCCACCTGCGCTGCAAAGCCTTCAAGTCTCAGCGAGGCCTTCGCCGGCGGAGATACAGCAACTATCGCAATATACCCTATCGGTCAGGATAAGAGTATCGTTTCCTTTGATATATCCACCGCCGGGAACATAGGCGATGTTGACGGCAGCGGTTCCGTTGACGGCTCTGACGCTACACTCATCCTCAAATGCTATGCAGAACGTCCTTCAAACCCTGACTATGTCCTCACAGACCTTATGTCCAGGCACGGAGATATTAATTTTGACAACTCTATCGACGGCTCCGATGCTACACTGGTACTCAAATATTACGCTTCAAAAGGCGGAGACCCCAACCTCACCATTGAGTCTTTCCTCGACGAGGCAGGGATAAAATACTGACCTGTCTCCGCTTTTCCCAGGCTCACTCTGAGGATACTTAAATTTTTATTGCATTTTTTCCCTTTCCCTATTGAAATTTGTGTTTTTTTAATGTATAATAGAAACGTAATTGTATTATGTCCAAAATATCTTAAAGGAGTGCTTTTTACAATGTATAACGACCTTATGGATTCAATCGGTTTCGTATCAAAGTACGACCCCGCTGTTGGTGAGGCTATGGGCCAGGAGCTCGCTCGTCAGCAGAGAAATCTCGAACTCATCGCCAGCGAGAACATCGTTTCCCCCGCTGTTATGGCTGCTATGGGCAGCGTTCTCACTAACAAGTACGCTGAGGGCTACCCCGGAAAGCGTTACTACGGCGGATGTCAGTGCGTTGACGAGGTTGAGAAGATAGCTATAGAGAGAGCCTGCGAGCTCTTCGGCGCTAAGTACGCTAACGTTCAGCCCCACTCCGGCGCTCAGGCTAACACTGCCGTTTACTTCGCTGTTCTCCAGCCAGGCGACACTGTTCTCGGTATGAGCCTTGCAGACGGCGGTCACCTCACTCACGGTTCTCCTGTTAACCTCTCCGGTAAGTACTTCAACTTCGTTTCTTACGGACTGGATGACGAGACCGAGACTATCAACTACGACGAGTTATACAAGCTGGCCAATAAGGCCAAGCCCCGTCTCATCGTTGCAGGTGCTTCTGCTTATCCCCGTGCTATCGACTTCAAGCGTCTCTCTGAGATAGCAAGAGCTGTCGGCGCTCTCCTTATGGTAGATATGGCTCATATCGCTGGTCTCGTTGCAGCAGGCTGCCACCAGTCACCTGTTCCTTATGCTGACATCGTTACCACTACAACTCACAAGACCCTCCGCGGACCCAGAGGCGGCCTTATCCTCACAAACAACGAGTTCCTCGCTAAGAAGATCAATTCCGCTATATTCCCTGGCACTCAGGGCGGCCCTCTGATGCACACTATCGCTGCTAAGGCTGTTTGCTTCGGTGAGGCTCTCAAGCCTGAGTTCAAGGAGTATCAGCAGAGAATAGTTGCAAATGCCAAGGCTCTCGCTGACGGTCTCCTCAAGAGAGGCTTCAACCTCGTTTCCGGAGGTACCGACAACCACCTCATGCTCGTTGACCTCCGTCCTTTCAACATCACTGGTAAGGAACTGGAGCACAGACTTGACGAGGTCTACATCACTGTCAACAAGAACGCTATCCACAATGACCCTGAGAAGCCCTTCGTAACAAGCGGTATAAGGATCGGTACTCCTGCTGTTACTACAAGAGGTCTCGGCATCGAGGAAATGGAAAAGATCGCTGAGTATATCTACCTCTGCGCTACAGATTTCGAGAACAAGGCTGACGAGATCCGTGCAGGCGTAAATGCTATCTGCGAGAAGTTCCCGCTTTATAAGTAATCAGTAAATTTTAAGGGACGGACAGGCTGTCCGTCCCTTTACTTTTAATGGAGAAAGTAATATCAGTATGAAAGATCTGAGCTGTTTGCTTGCAGGACTTATAAATCTTTGCGGTCCGATGATAATGCTGACGTTCTGGTCAAAAAAGACCGGAGCAAGAGCGTTCCCCGCTGTTGCAGCGTTTCTGGTGTGCTTTCCGGTTTTTATCATGGGAAACGCTATTCGTTCCGGGTTTGACCACAGTAATGCTATTTTCTTCTATATACAGCAAGGACTGCTCTTTGGAGTTCTTGAAGAATGTACAAAGTATCTGATGATGCGCTATGCGCTGACATCTTACGATAATCGTAAAGATGCCGTTACTTATTCCATTGGTCATAACGCTTATGAAGAATTGGGGATCGGTATCAGATGCCTGGGTCTTATCGGTACTGGCAATGCTGCGCCTGATATACTGATATTTCAAGCGCTTGAGGTAACGATATCTGCTGTTTCAGGTGCGGCTGTTGCTGTCATTATTTTTTATGGGATACAAAATGAAAAATACGCAGTTACGCTGCTGACAGCCATTCTCACGCATACTGTTCAAAATGCTGCTGTTGGTATTTTTATCGAGCCGGTTGCCATTCTCCTGCGTATTTTGATAGATGCGGCGTTATGCTATGTAGGTTACCGCTGCTGGAGATCACTGAAAAGTCCATTTGATGAAGATTATTGATATAAAATAGGAGGTCAGCTATGTCCGCACCATTAGCAGATAAAATACGTCCGAAAACACTGGCCGACGTGGTCGGTCAGGAGCATATCCTCGGCGAAGGCCGTCCGCTGAGAAAAATAATCGACAGCGGAACTGTCCCGAATATGATATTCTACGGTCCCTCTGGTGTGGGAAAGACTACCGTTGCCCGTATCATCGCTGAAAACTGCGGAATGTCGCTGTATAAGCTCAACGGTACGAATGCGTCACTTTCCGACATCAAGGACGTTGTTGCCGACATCGGCACCTTCGGCAGCGAAAACGGTATCCTCCTCTACCTCGACGAGATACAGTACCTCAACAAAAAACAGCAGCAAAGCCTGCTGGAGTACATCGAAAACGGCGATATAACTCTCATAGCGTCTACCACCGAAAACCCATATTTTTCAGTCTATAACGCTGTTATCAGCCGGAGCACCGTCTTTGAGTTCAAGCCCGTTTCCGCTGACCAGCTCATGCCTGCTATCCGCCGTGCTTTCCGGATAATGTCCGAGGAGAACGGATGCGAAATAATCGCCGGCGACGACGTCATCAAAACTATCGCTTTTAGCTGCGGAGGAGACGTCCGAAAAGCTATGAATACTGCGGAACTCGCCGTTATATGCGGTGAGCCCTCAGACGGTAAAGTTACTGTCACCGAGGATTCCCTGAAAATCCTCGCTCAGCGCAGCAATATGCGATATGACCGTGACGGGGACCAGCACTACGATATTCTCTCAGCTTTCCACAAGTCTGTGAGAGGCTCTGACGAGAACGCTGCCCTGCACTATGCAGCCCGTCTTATTGAGGCCGGAGACATCATCTCACTTTGCCGCAGACTTCTCTGCATCGCATCGGAGGATGTGGGACTTGCCTATCCTCAGGCAGTTGTAGTCACCAAAGCCTGCGTGGATTCCGCACTTCAGCTTGGTCTCCCGGAGGCTAAGCTCCCTATCGCAGAAGCAACCATTCTGCTTGCCACTGCTCCAAAGTCAAACAGCGCCTGCATGGCTATAGACGCAGCTTTAGCAGATCTGAAAAGCTGTGATGCCCTTGACTTTCCCCGGCATTTACAGAACGTACACTTTGACGGCAAGGGTGCGGCTGTTGTCGGACAGCATTACCTTTACCCCCATGACTTCCCAAATCACTACGTCGAGCAGCAGTATCTCCCCGATGCTCTGAAGGACCATGTATACTACGAATTCGGTGAAAACAAACAGGAGCAGTCCGCCAAGCTATACAGGCAGAAGCTCCTTGAATCAATAAAAAAACCCCGGTAGACCTCCGGGGTTTAAATTATTCAATTGTAATAAGCGACTTTCATCACTTCACTTAATTATCCTTTGGACTCATTCCTTTCAATTCAGAATTCTAATCTGTACCTCATTTTCATAGTACATCATTCCTTATATACAGAAGTAATTAAGCAATGTAATTGTTTCCCATTGGAATCACCTATAATATTGTATTTACTCACATATCCCCCGGAACTGTCCGCCCCGGCATGAGCATTGCAAGATCATATAGTAATTTACCTAAATTCTCATTGGACTCAACCTTTTCACTAAAATTTTAGCAATATATCTAAAGACTCATTGTCGAAATTTCAGATAATCCTGTATCCAAATTGAGTTTAGACATGAAACCGTTTTCAAACCAGCAATACGTCCGCTTTATAATCAAATCATAACTTCCGAAACTTCAATCGACGGAACAAGCGCCCTGCGCCTATATTCCCACTTTAGAAGATCCAATTACTCAGCAAGTCCGCCGGTCTCACGCTGCTGTATTGAGTTTTCTTCCATCGGACTCACTCTCCCTTCCGCATAGTATCATTTACATTGAGGGCCTGACCCTCAGTCCAAGTAAATTCAGCTCTGGGAAAACCTCCGCTCCAGCTTCAGGTAATGACCTATCAGCCTTTCCTTTGGTCTTTCCCTTTCCTTGATTATATATTAACATATCCTTTAGCAAATGTCAATAGTTAATATCAAGTTTTCAATTATTTTTCGTATATTTCGTCGGTTAGCACAATGAGGAGCAGCCACAATTGAGCGTTTTTAACAAAGGGGCGCTCCCCTTTTATTTCCTCTTGCTTTTTCCGGAGTTATAGTGTATAATATTCTTATCACTTGGCACATTGCCGGAACGGAGTTAATTATGTCTGAAATGAATGAATACACCCCTGAGCTCTTCGAGCTCGTTGACGAAGAGGGCAACAAGAAAAATTTCGAGCTCATCGACGCTGCTGAGATCGAAGGCGAACAGTACTACGCCATGGTCCCCGCTATCGAGAACGACGACTTTCTCAACGCCGACTGTGACCTCGTCATCCTCAAGGTCATTGAGGAAAACGGTGAGGAGATACTCGCTTCTATCGACGATGACGACGAGTTCGACAGGGTCTCCGGAATCTTTCTGGAGCGTATGCAGGAAGTCTTTGAAGAGGAGCTCTGAAAATTTTAACCGAATTTTCATAATTTTACATAAAAAAAGTCTTGATTTTTCTGAAAACTTGTGATATAATATAGTCAACAAATAAATATTCTGCCTTGTTCGGTGAATTATAGTTCATTTGATCCAACACATTTTCTAAGGGAATTCAGCTCCGGGTGCGGACTGCAGACCTCCCCACGGGAAGAAGGGAGCGAGAAACATTCGGGCGTTTACCCACCTGCTGCGTGCGGGTTTCATTCACTATATGACGGCAAGGCGGATTTTTTTGCCCTTTTTTAAATAACTGAAAGAGCCTGAAAGCTCACGCTTTCAGGCTCTTTTTTATTTCTTTTTCTTTGGCTCCGGCAGCTCGCTTATCATCGCATCAAACAGCCTGCAAAAGAACTCCCTGTCGTCTATATTGTCGAGCGGCAGCGTGAAAAGGCAAGTGTCAAGGCTCGCACTCAACTGCCACGCCTTCTTTTATTGATGCCTGACAGTCTATGTAACGCTGATTCGAGCTTCCACGGAACTTTATCTCCCAGTCACGCTGAGCCTGTATGAATGGACCGTCAATGAGAAAGTCCGTCACTTCAAGCAGGTCTCCCCAGTGATTCTGCCCATTTTTCCCAGACCAGAGCTGCTCAAAGGTATAGCCCGTGTAAGTCACTATGTTGAGCCCCAGAGCCTTTATCTCTCGGCCAAGCTCCGCTAGGACCTCCGCCTGACAAAAGGGCTCCCCTCCGCTGAATGTAACTCCGTCAAGGAGCGGATTGCTCTTCGCTTTCTCCAGCAGAACAGATATATCTGTAAGCTCTCCGCCATCAAAGGCATGAGTCTGGGGATTGTGGCAGCCCTCACAGTGATGAGGACAGCCCTGCGTGAATATAGTAAATCTTATCCCCGGTCCGTCAACTATCGAGTCGTTGACTGTACCTGCTATCCTAAGTTCCATTTTATATCATCACCTTTTCATTATATAAAGCAAAGCCGGCCTGAGCCGGCTTTTTATCTTATAAATTATGCTTTACTCTGTCACGTTCCTCTGAACGCTTGCCGTTGTTGAATCGGTCCAGTGTACCTACAAGGTAGCCTGTGATACGGCGGATGCGGTCAAATGCTACGTCGTTGGAGTTCTCCTTGCGTCCGCAGCAGGGACAAGTGTCTCCGATGATACCAGTGTATCCGCAGCAGGGGTCACGGTCTACGGGGTGGTTGATAGCACCGTAGCCTATGCCGGACTCCTTCATGCAGCGCACTATCTTCTCAAAGGCTTCAAGGTTCTCCAGCGGGTCACCGTCAAGTTCGATGTAGCTGATATGGCCAGCATTGGTGAGCTCGTGATATGGAGCCTCTATCTTTATCTTCTCAAATGCACTTATAGGATAATATACAGGCACATGGAAGGAGTTGGTGTAGTAATCACGGTCTGTTACACCTTCGATGATGCCGTACTTCTTGGCATCCATACGAACGAAACGTCCGGAAAGGCCCTCAGCAGGTGTTGCAAGCAGCGAGAAGTTAAGGCCTGTCCTCTTTGCCTCTTCGTCAAGGCGGTGTCTCATTGCTGTGATTATCTCTATTCCCAGCTCTCTTGCCTCCTCGCTTTCACCGTGGTGAGCGCCGATGAGAGCCTTCAGACATTCTGCAAGTCCGATGAATCCAACGGAAAGCGTACCATGCTTGAGTACCTCACCTATGGTATCATCCGGGCCCAGCTTGTCGGAGTCTATCCAAATGCCCTGTCCCATAAGGAAGGGGAAGTTGCGGACCCTCTTCTGGCACTGTATGTGGAAACGGTGCTTGAGCTGGTCAATGGCAAGG
This sequence comes from Ruminococcus flavefaciens, assembly GCA_902762855.1. GTDB lineage: Bacteria > Bacillota > Clostridia > Oscillospirales > Ruminococcaceae > Ruminococcus > Ruminococcus flavefaciens_V. The sequence goes on along the minus strand of CACWPR010000020.1, from coordinate 35,554 downwards.
TCCATCATGTCCTCCAGCTTTTCAAAGAAGAGTCCTACGTTATGGTCGGACTTGATAGCAAGTCTCGGCAGGTTGATAGATGTAAAGCTGAGATTTCCTCTGCCTGTTACTATCTCCCTGGAGGGATCATAGTTGTTGCCTATTACTCGTGTACGGCATCCCATGTAAGCTATCTCGGTATCAGGGTTGCCTTCCTTGTAATACTGAAGATTATAAGGAGCGTCGATAAATGAGAAGTTGGGGAAGAGTCTCTTTGCAGATACCCGGCAGGCCAGCTTGAACAGGTCGTAGTTAGGGTCTGTGGGGTTGTAGTTGATGCCGTCTTTTATCTTGAAGATGTGTATGGGGAAGATAGGAGTCTCGCCGTTTCCGAGGCCTGCCTCCTGAGCGAGAAGTACGTTCTTGATGACCATTCTTCCCTCAGGAGATGTGTCAGTACCATAGTTTATGGAGCTGAACGGTGTCTGGGCACCTGCACGGCTGTTCATGGTATTCAGGTTGTGGATGAGTGCCTCCATAGCCTGATATGTAGCCCTGTCAGTTTCCTTCTCCGCATTTTTCTTTGCGAAGGCCTGTACCTTTTCGGCTGTGTCCTTGTCAGTGTAGTTAAGGAGGAGCTCCATTTCCTTTTCGGCGTAGCCGTTATCGTCAGCGAGCACAGGTCTGAGACCGTACTTCTCCTTCAGCTCCTTCTTTATATTATCTGTGACCTCATCCTCGTTCTCGATGCCGCCTATGAGAGAGAGAGCTCTTGCAACATTGCGGATATATCTGGATGCATAGGTCTTTTTAACGCCGTCAGCCATTGCATAGTCAAATGTAGGTATGCTCTGTCCGCCGTGCTGGTCATTCTGGTTCGACTGGATAGCTATACAAGCCAGTGCTGAGTAGCTGGAAATGTCGTTTGGTTCACGGAGATAACCATGTCCGGTGGAAAATCCGTTTGTAAACAGCTTTTTCAGGTCTATCTGAGCACAGGTAGTTGTGAGCGTATAGAAGTCGAGGTCGTGGATGTGGATGTCACCGTTCCTGTGAGCCTTTGCGTGTGCAGGCTCAAGGACGTACATCTCATAGTACTCCTTGGCTGATACCGAGCCGTACTTGAGCATGGTGCCCATTGCGGTATCACCGTCTATGTTAGCGTTTTCACGCTTTATATCACTGTCCTTAGCGGGGCTGAATGTGAGTTCGTTGAGTACACACATAAGGTTTGTCTTCATCTCACGTGAGCGTGTGCGCTCGTAACGGTAGAGAATGTAGGCTTTAGCTGTCTGTGCGTGACCCTTTTCGATGAGGGTCTTTTCAACAAGGTCCTGTATTTCCTCAACTGTGGGGACCTTTCCCGGATTCTGCTCCTCATAGACTCTGCAAACCTCTACGGCAACGTCCATAGCGGTGTTGAAATCCGTACCGCCTCTGGTCTGGGCCGCTTTATAGATAGCGTTTGCGATCTTTTCTATATTAAAAGGAACTTTTCTTCCGTCTCTTTTAATAATATGGATTATCATTTTCGCTTTACCTCCAACCACAATATATTGTATCTCCTTCTCTACTTGTCTATATAAGTATAGACCAAAACCCAGATAAAGTCAATTGTACATTTTCACGAATAAGAGTGTTGATAATCGCAGCTATTTAGCAATTTTAGTGCATACATCTTTTAAAAAAATGGTTTTAGGCTATTTTTCGTGCTTTTCCGGAAAGTCCGGAAAAGCAGGAGGGTACACCACAATATATTGTGGTGTACCCTCATATTATGCAGTATGTGTACGTATATAGTCGCTTATCGCCTTGTATGCCTCAGCACTCAGGGCGCTGCTCTCAGCATCCCAGTACTCCTCTGCCAGAACTCCCTCTGCGGACTTCAGCGCAGTATTGGTGTCGATACAGTATACTCCGGCATTTCTTGCAACCGCAAGGAGCCTGCTGTTGTAGCTGTTTATCATCTCGTTGGTCAGAACCTCCGTGTCATACGCTGCCGGCGGGAGCTGCATGATATATATCTTCATGTCAGGCAGGTAATTGTGAAGATTATCAATGAGATTCGTATAGGCAGCTATCATCTCGTCCTCGGAGGACGTGCCAAGGTCGCTGCCAAGCATGATATACATATTCACAGGCTTTTTGAGCTGCATTATCTGGTAGACAGTTACGGTGCCGTAGTTCGACTCTACCTTGACATCATTGCAGCCAATTGCATTCAGATCTTCATTTCCGATAATGTCCTTGAATGCGGTGTAGTCGCCCATTTTCAGCAGAGTGCTGTCTGTTACGAGACATGAGCTGTCAAAGTAGCTCTCGTCCACAGCCTCAGACTGAGGGACAGGATTTACTATCTCAGGTGCATTTGTCGCCGGCTCAGCAGTTACGGCCTCGCCGTTTTCATCTGTTGCATCCGTGACCTCTTCGGGCTCGGTAGCCTGCTCCTGCACTACTATCTTGTCCTCATCATCATCGAGAAAATCGTCATTTGTATTGGCAGCTATCATATACAGAGCAAAACAGCTCATAAATGAAAGGGCAAAAATGACCACAAGCATCATGAAGTTGAATTTCACCTTTGGTCTGCCCCGTTTTTTGTTGGATATATGGTGGACTGTTCCTTTCTTTTCCATAAGAACTCCTTGAAACTATATTCGTCCGGCCTAAAGCCATCTTTTATATTATAACCCTTATCCGGACTATTTGCAAGGGGTTTTTGATTTTTTGTGCAGATTTTTATTCTGTAAAATCATATAATATATACCGGCTTTTTTGTACCTAACTTTCCGTTTTTCATCATTTCCCCTTGCAATCCTACAGAAAATACGGTATAATATATCTGTATTCTTTTTTCCGGAGATGATGAGCTTATGATTTGCGGTTTCTGCGGTACCCCTATGCTCCAGGGCGAATTCAGAATGGAGCAGCACAGCACTGACAAGGGCATATACAAGTCATACCCCGTGGCTGTTTTCTATCAGAACGGAGTCCAGTACTGTGAGACTCCGCTGGACAAGACCCTCGGCTTTTACTGCCCCGAATGCGGAGCTATGGCCGGCATATTCCGCTACACTAAACCCGTCAACTTCGCCGGCAGATTCAAGGCCGACCTGGATGACAGCATCGACAAGCTCCCCAGAAAAAAATGTCCGGAATGCGACTGCGAAATGGATATAGACTACCCTCGCTGTCCTGAGTGCGGATTTGAGTTCTTCGGGCTCTGAATCATATTATCTTTTTCTTTTCAACGGAGGTTATACTATGACTTACAAAGAAAGTTTCATTAAATTTATGGTGGACTGCGGAGTCCTCACTTTTGGTGAATTCACACTGAAAAGCGGACGCAAGGCTCCATATTTCATCAACTGCGGCAATTACAAGACCGGTGCTCAGCTCGCTAAGCTGGGCGAGTACTATGCCGAGTGTATCCACGAGAACAACATCCCTGTCGAGACTCTTTTCGGACCTGCATACAAGGGCATCCCGCTGGCTGTTTCCGCCGTTGTTGCACTCAGCAACAAGTTCGGTATCGACGTTTCCTACTGCTTTGACCGTAAAGAAGCCAAGGACCACGGCGAGGGCGGTATGTTCGTCGGCAAGACTCTCACAGACGGCGAGAAGGTCGTTATCATTGACGATGTTATGACCTCAGGCAAGGCTCTCCGTGAGTCAATGCCCAAGCTGAAAAGTGCTGCTGATGTTGACGTTACCGGTATGGTCATCACTGTTGACCGTATGGAAAAAGGTACCGGCGAGCTCTCAGCAGTTCAGGAGGTAAAGCGTGACTTCGGCGTTACTGTTTACCCTATCGTACGTTCCCGGCAAGGAATATCTCGACAAAATGCTGGAATACAGAAATACTTACGGAATCAAAGCTGAATAAGACTGCTATAAGCAAGGGGAGACCGCATAAGGTCTCCCCTCTTTTTATTTCATTTTCTCTGCGGGATAGTACTTCTCCAGCATCTCCACAAGCATCTCAGGAATGAACTGGTAGTGCTCGGAATCAGGGTATAACTTGCTCTCGGCTGTTGTAACTCCATGCTCCTCCAGTCTCTTCATAAGACTTGCTATGCCCTCAAGAGTTGACTCGTTCTCGCCGTAGTATTCCTCATATACAGGGTCCTCGTCAGCTCCTCCGCAGATGAAAACGTTCTTGTCAAGGCTGTCATTGCGGTCAAAATAGCCGTATTCATCCTTGAACTCGTCTCCCTCAGTATAGGGTAGGAATCCAGGTGACCAGAAGGCTGGACTGCCTATGATATAGTTTTTGAAGGGCTGATTCTCGTACCTGTCTGAGTTGAATACTGCATAATGTGCAAAGGTACCGCCAAGTGAGTGGCCGAAGAACGTGGAATCTCCGAAGTCAATATTATACTGCTCCCCCATGTAGGGCATAAGGTCGTCAGTGATGAAGTTGAGGAAGTCCTCACAGCGGTCACAGAAAAACTTTATACGGTTCGTGTCGTCTGCTCCGTTGATAGAATAATCGTAGCCTATGCTTATCAGGATAACGTCTCCTGCCTTCCCCTCCTCCATTGACTTACGCATATCCGCACAGTTGTTAAAGCGCCATACGGCGTCTGTGAGAACAAATGCAGGGTAGGTCCTGTCCGGGTCGAAGTCCGGGGGCAGAGTAACGTGTACCACAAAATTGGTATCGAGCTGCTCATCGTAGATGTTGTACTCCTTTACATATGGGGCTATAGCCTGGACTTTCTCATGGTCTATCTCCCAGACGGCCTCCGCAGGAGTATCAAACTGCGCCTGCCATTTCTCCGATGTTCCTGCAGGAAGAGTTTTATAATTGTTGTCGATAACTGCCTCCCAAAGCTCTATAACTTCATCATAGGATTCTTTTCTGTATACATCTTCATATTCCAGGTTCTCCATAGGATAAAGAGCTATATTGAGGTCTATACACTCCTTGATATAGGGCTTGAACTCTTCAAAGCTCTCAAATGTGATCTTTGGCTGCTCATTATAATACTTGGTCAGTCTTTCGACAGCCTCTTCTTCGGGGACCTTGTTTTTATACGCATCAACATAATAGAAATTTTCTCCGTCATCCGTCATGGTGTACACAGGCAGCGGTGCATCTATCGTGAGCTCTCCGCCGTCGTATCCGATGATCGGATCAAGACCAAATGTAAAGACCATTTCTCCGTCGATAAATCCTCCGTGAAACTCTTTAAAAAATTTATCGTTGTATTTGACGGCCTCCTCGAAGGACATACCGTCAAAATCTTCAGGGCTCTCATCGTAATATTTTTTGTAATCCGCAAGGCTGTCATCATAAGTCCAGAGCTCAAGATAGACACCGTCCGTGGGGACTATGGGTTCCTGTTCTTTCTGCTCATGCTCAAAGACTGTGAGCTCTCCCACTGATATTTTGCTCCGCTCGTTCTCTGTCATGTGATTCGTCAGCTTCTCAGGTGCGGAAAGCTCCTCTGTCATCGCTGAGGCATCACCGCTTGCAGAGCTGCTCTTCCCTCCGGCTGCACATGAGCCTGTGCTGACTAAAAATGCAAGTGATAAAATAAGTGCTGTTATTCTTTTCATGATATTCCCTCCATTCTTCCAGAACTTTTTTCGTTCTGCAATAAATAGTGATTTTAAAAGGAAAAAAAGACGATAATCAAACTGTCTTTGTAGGATGTAACAAGAATTAAGCAAAATTTATGTGCATATACAACAAAGCTGCTGCCCGTTATGGACAGCAGTCGTTTTTTATTCAAAATCCTCTATCCGGTAGCCATTGTCTATCTCGTAGAGTCTGAACCAGAAACACCATTCCAGAGTCTCAGCTATCGAAAAGGACGTGTCTGAGCCCTCCGCAGGTATGCTGTATACCCCTACTGCACCTCTGCGGTCTGTCTCCTCGTACCCCTTCTCCTCCATTAGGTCTGTGTAGTGCTCTGAGTCGTTCCGGCCTATGTACACGGTGTACGCCCTGTCACCGTACTGCCTTTCCTCAACGGTGAACCCATCGCTGAGATGACAGAATACTGCAAGTGTTTTCGGCAGTTCCCTTAAACCATAACCGAACCGGTACAGGTAAAAGTAAATGCCACAGACCGTCAGCAGGGCAAAGCTCCCTACCCCCGCAAGGACAAGCAGCAATATCCTCCTGAAAAGAGTTCGCTTTCTCGTCATAGTCATATTAAATTCCCCCAATATATCATATACCAACATTATATCCTACACATTGCGTTTTGTCAAGCAATATCGTACAAGTTCGCAATAAATGGCCGTTCCTCTGCGGGAACGGCCTCTTTATCAGAATAACATTATCAAAAACTGCGATACGAGTACAACAGATATGAGAGCTACAGGATAGGTAGCCGCATAGGCTGAGGCTACATCCTCTGTACCTGCGGTGCTGATAAGTGTACCCAGTGCAGGTGTGGAGGTCATACCTCCGGTGATAGAACCCAGATTGTTCAGCAGACTGAGCTTCAGCACGTACTTCGCAAACAGGAAGCCGATTATCATGGGTACAAGTGTCATGATGATGCCGTAGATGAAGTATACTGCCTTGAAGTACTCGGCAAACTTCGCTCCGCCGGAGACACCTGCGCCGATAAGGAAGAACATCAGTCCCAGCTCACGGAAAACCTTCAGCGTCGTATTCTTAGGCATGATATTTATCTTGCCGATACGTCCGAAATGTCCGAAGATGAGAGAAACGAGCAGGCATCCGCCGGTGGTGGAAAGTGAGAAGTTCTTGAATTTTATAGAGCCGATGAAGATTCCGATAACAGCCGCCAGTGCAAAGGGCATGATGCCGAAATCATCCATTTCTATCAGCTTGCCGGGAGCTGACTTCTTGTCGCTCTTTGTATCAGCAGCTCTGAGGAGCTGACGCTCCTTGCTCATATCGGCACCAAGTATTTTCGGGATTATCTGTACAAAGAGCACTACTCCAAGCACACCGAAGATATAGGCTATTCCGTAGCCCACTGATACTGCACTCTGATAGTCAGGAGCTGCGTCCTTAGCTGCGGAGAATCCAGGAGTACTTGTCAGTGCTCCGGAGAGAATACCTGTCATAAGCGCTGTGAATTCACTGCTGTCAAGGTCTGTGAAGCTGCGTCCGACAGCTATGCAGCCTGCACAGGCAAGTCCGCCGCTGAATATGATTATCACTGCCAGTACTACGTAGGACTTGAAGTTCTTTTTGAAGTTCCCGAAGAAGTTCGGTCCTGCAATGAATCCTACGGCTGTAACAAAGAGTATGAGACCGATGTTATCTACTATCTTTAGTGCAGAGTCCACGAATGATACTTTGTCAACTATATCACCTGTTGTCTTGTCCGTAATGTTTGTCACAAGCTGTCCGGTAAGCTCCTCATGGAAAATGCATCCGAAAAGAAGTGCCACAAGGAACACTCCCGCTGTTCCCAGTGAGATGCCCTTTATCGTGACTCTTCCCAGTATATAGCCGAGTGCAGCAATGCCCAGGACTGAAAACATAAGGAAAGTCACGCTCTTTATGGTAAGTATACCGTCAAATAATTCCATTATCTATCACTCAATCTTTCTGATATAACATGATTTCGGGACGCATCAGCGTCCCGGAATATCTATTACTTTGCTCTTCTTGCGTAGTGGGGAAGGAGCATCGGTGATGCTGTCTCTCCTGCTACTCCGGCAGATGCAAGCTCATTGTTGAACTTCTCGATGTGCTCAAGGGTAAGTCCTGTAGGTTCAGCAGTCTCCTTTGCCTTGGCTGCTGCGTAGATACCGGCATTTCTGCCGAATACGATAACGTCAAGGAGGGAGTTGCCCATGAGTCTGTTTCTGCCGTGGATACCTCCGGCAACCTCTCCGGCTGCGTAGAGGTTCTCAACACCTGTTGCACAGTCGTCTGTGATGTCAAGTCCGCCGTTCTGGTAGTGAAGTGTAGGATAAACGAGGATAGGCTCCTTGCGGATGTCGATGCCGTACTTGCCGAACATTCTCATCATTGCAGGGATACGCTTCTCGATAGTTCCCTCGCCGTGGATAAGCTCTATCATAGGTGTATCCAGCCAGATAGCCTTTCCGAGGTTTGTCTCGATACCCTTGTCACGGGCTGTACACTCACGGATTATAGATGCTGCTGTTACATCACGGGTCTCAAGAGGATGCATGAATACCTCACCGTCGATATTTACCAGCTTTGCTCCGAGAGAACGCACCTTCTCTGTTACGAGGGCGCCGAATATCTGCTCTGGATAGCCTGTACCTGTGGGGTGATACTGAAGAGTGTCAGCATAGAGCAGCTTTGCGCCTACTCTGTAGCCCAGGATAAGTCCGTCGGCTGTTGCACCGTAGTGGTTGGATGTGGGGAATCCCTGATAGTGAAGACGTCCTGCACCGCCTGTTGCGATGATGACTGTCTTTGCCTTTGCCACCAGGAGCTCCTTTGTCTCCATGTTCATGAGGACTGCACCGGCTGCCTTGCCGTTTGCATCAAGGATTATCTCGATAGCTGCTGTGAAGTCAACTACCGGGATGCCTCTGTTTATTACTTCGTCACGGAGAGTACGCATGATCTCAGCACCGGAATAGTCCTTTGCTGCGTGCATACGCTTGCGGGAGGTACCGCCGCCGTGAGTGGTGACCATCGTTCCGTCCTCTTCCTTATCGAACTCTACACCCAGCTTGTTGAGCCACTGGATAGCCTCAGGAGCCTTTGTTACCAGCTTTGCTACAAGCTCAGGCTTTGCTGCGAAATGTCCGCCGCCGAAAGCGTCAAGGAAGTGTATAGCCGGAGAATCGTTGGGCTTGTCAGCAGCCTGGATGCCGCCCTCTGCCATCATTGTGTTTGCGTCGCCTATACGGAGCTTTGTGACGATCATTGTCTTTACTCCGGCCTCGTCAGCCTCGATAGCTGCGGATGCACCTGCTCCTCCGCCGCCTATGATGAGCACATCTGTCTCATAGTCAGGCTTTGTGAGGTCTACATCTCCTGCGGAAATGCGGCTCTTGCCCTGTAAGAGCTCTGCAAGCTGTGTGGGGACCTTATCACCCTTGTTCACACCTGCGGAGAGCACTGTGAACTCGTCCTGCTTATAGTCGGGGTGGAAATGTGCGAGAAGGTCATCCTTCTCCTCGGCAGTCATTCTTCTCGGCTCCATAGCAGCGTTCTCAGCTCTGTGTGCTGCGACTACCTTTGCAAGCTCGTTGAGTTTTTCGATCTTATACATTTCTGCTCCCCCTTACTTCTCGATCTCTCTGTTGTTGTACATATCCTTCAGCTCCTGAACGTTATCAACAGCCTTTGACATGAGCTCAGCTATCTTCTCATCGTAGATACCCTCGTTGATCTCGTCAACACGGTCTGCAAGATGCTGACATTCCGGAGCGATGTACTTTCCGTTGAGTCTTCTTGCAAGCATTGCTACCTGAGGATGTGAGATGCCTGCGGGACAGCGTGAGGAACATACTCCGCACATTACGCAGTCAAAGCTCTCCTCAGCACACTTGTCGTACTCGCCTCTCTGAGCGTATGCGATGTACTGCATAACGTTCAGCTCCTGAGTGCAGGCCTTTGTACAGGCATTGCAGCCTACACAGGCATATATCTCAGGATAGAGCTGCATCATGACCTGCTGGTCAGGCTTGATCTCCTCTATGCTGTATACTCTCTTTTCAAGGGGGAAGAAGGGCAGAGTTGCCACATACATATTCTCCTGTACCTCTGTCTGACAGGCAAGACATCCGTGAAGCTCTGATTCGCCCTTTATCCTGTAGATAGTAGCGCAGGCTCCGCAGAATCCGTTTCTGCATCCGCAGCCTCTTACCAGCTCATAGCCGGCATATTCCATTGCTGTCATTATAGTAAGTCCTGCCGGCACCTGATACTTCTTGCCAAACAGGTAAACATTTATCATATTTTCCATAACCTTAGCTCCTTGTCATCAATATTCATCCGGCAGCTCATCAAGCTGGTCGAAACGGAATACAGGGCCGTCCTTGCAGACATACTTGTTTCCGATGTTGCAGCGTCCGCATTTTCCTACGCCGCACTTCATGCGGAGCTCCATGGTGGTGTATACCTGAGTCTCCTTGAAGCCCAGCTCCTTCAGACCTGCGAGTGTGAACTTTATCATTATCGGAGGTCCGCAGATAAGTACTGTCTTGTTTATGGAAGGGTCAAGCTCCTTGACATAGTTGGGAACGAATCCTACATGACCGTCCCAGCCCTCCTGGGCATTGTCGATAGTGAGGTTGACCTCGATGCCCTCATCTGTCATCCACTCGTCGATTATCTCCTTGTAGTCAACAAGGTCGTCCTTGGAACGGGAGCCGTATACTATCTGGACATCACCGTAGTTGGCTCTGTTGTCACGGACATAGTTTATTACCGAACGGAGAGGAGCAAGTCCGATACCGCCGGCGATGAAGAGCAGGTCCTTGCCCTTGAGCTCTGTCTCTACCGGGAAAGCATTGCCGTAGGGGCCTCTTATGGTTATCATCTGGCCCACTTCCATTGCGTGGAGCCATTCTGTGAGGCATCCGCACTTCTTTATGCTGAATTCCATGAATTCCTTGTTTGTGGGCGAGGAGGTTATAGAGAACATAGCCTCACCTACTCCGGGGATAGAGAGCATCGCACACTGTCCGGGCATATGCTCGAATACCTTTCCGCCTTCGGGAGCCTCAACACGGAAGGTCTTTACATCGGGAGTATCTATACGGATATCCGTAACGACTCCAACGTAAGGTATCAATGTATCGTTACTGTTCATCACTTTACCTCCAATGCTTTCATTACCTTGACTATGTTCATGGATATGGGGCACTTGGAAAGGCATCTTCCACAGCCTACACAGCCGAATTCGCCGTTGTTATTGGCCGGGAAGTACACCAGCTTGTGCATGAATCTCTGACGGAAGCGCTCAAGCTGAGTGAGTCGGGGATTTCCGTGTGCCATTTTTGTGAAGTCTGAGTACATACAGGAGTCCCAGCAGCGGAAACGTCTGATGCCGTCGCTGGTCTTGAAGTCCTTTATGTCGTAGCACTGGCAGGTAGGACAAACGAATGTGCAGGTACCGCAGCCGAGACAGCTCTCGGAAAGCTCTCCCCACTTGTCGGAGTTGAAGTACTCGTTGAGCTTATCGCCGCCGAAGTTCTCTGTTGAGAGCTTAGCAAGGGGAAGTCTGCCCATTATTTCCTTTGTCTTTGCAACAGTCTTGTCAAGCTCTGCTGTATCGCCGTCCTCTAAGAGTGAGGAAACGGAATCAACAAATGCCTGACCCTTTTCTGTGTTCGCCTTGAAGTAGTAGTATGAGCCGTCGCTCCATACTGCACAGTCCCCCTCAGGAGCTGTGGGGTCTATGCCGAAGGCCTGGCAGAAGCAGGTCTCGGAAGGCCTTGTGCAGGCCATTGTCACTACAGTGCCGTGGTCACGGCGGTTCTTGTAGTAGCTGTCTACTGGTTCAACAAGGTACACCTTGTCGAGTATGGTGAAGCTCCTTGCATCGCAGGCACGAACTCCGAAGATAACGAAGTCCTCGGACTCCTGGCGGATGTCCTTTACCTCTATCTTCTTGCCCTCCATTTTGAATTCCACAAGGTTTTCAGTCTGTGGGAAGAAGAAGTCCTTTGCACTGCGGACTGTATTGAGCTTTTCGCTCAGTTTCATGCCGGCCTCGTACTTCTTGTACTCAGCAGCTCCGTCAGCACGGTCTGCAGGGATATAAAGAGCCTGCTTTTCGCTTATTGCAGCGAAAAGGCTGTCTATCTTGTCAATTGATATCCTCAGCATTACTCAACTCCCCTTTCATGTACGATGCTTGCCTCGCAGTCATCGAATGTGTAGTTTGTAAGAGGAGCCTTTGATGTGGTGTCCTCGCCGGCCTGATATGCGCCGTAAAGCTCATTTATGTCCTTGATGAACTTTCTGTTCAGAAGGTGCAGCGGGATGTTCTGAGGGCATACCCTTGAACACTCTCCGCAGTCTGTACATCTTCCGGCAACATGGAATGCACGGATGATGTGGAACATATTCTCCTCAAAGCTGTCTGATGCAGCCTTGTTCTCAACACCGGAGTTAGGGTTATCGAATACGCACTTTTCACAAGTGCAGGCAGGACAGACATTGCGGCAGGCATTGCAGCGGATACACTTTGAAAGCTGCTCCCTCCAGAAATCATATCTCTCCTGAGCTGTCATATTCTCCAGCTTTTCAACCATGTCAAAGCGGTTTGAGTCAAGAACATCTCCGTCCTCACCTATGAGCTCATCGTAGGTAACGTGCTTCTTGCTCTTGCATGAAGCGCACTTGTCAAGGATAGCCTCGCTGAAGGGCATTGTCTCCTCGCCATAGATAGTCTCTATTTTAAGAGTGTAGTCCTCATTCCTGACGCTGAGTATACCAGATATGCCCTTTGCCTTTATCTTCTCGATGTCCAGCTTAGGACCGCCGGGGATGCCGATAACATAGATGTTATCCCTGTTTACACGGTGCTCCTTTGTGAGCTGGTTGAGGCTGTAGGTATCGCAGGGCTTGAGGAATACAAGCACCTTACCCTCTTTTGCGCTCTCCTTTACCAGATACTTTGAAACGTTGGCTGAGGTGAAGTCATCAAATACGAAATCTGACTCCAGCTCCTCTGCACTCTCAAATACCGCAGGGGTTATATCGTATGCAAATTCTCCTCTTTTCCAACCGATAACACGAGTAACTGTGCCGTCAGCAAGGAGCTGTTTTGCTCTGTTTATCATTGTTTCCTGCATCTCAGATCCTCCAGTCTCCGGTTAGGGCCGAGCTTCTTTACGGCCTCGGTGAATTCGTTCATAGTTGCTGCGAATTTTGCTCCCTCCGCAGCGGATACCCACTCTACTCTTGTACGGTCTCTCTCGATACCGAGGAAGTCCAGCATACTGAAGAGAAGTGTCATTCTTCTTCTGGTGAAGTAGTTACCGGAAGTGTAGTGGCAGTCTCCGGGGTGGCAGCCGCAGAGGATTACTCCGTCAGCCCCTCTCTGAAAGGCTCTCAGAATGAACATAGGGTTTACTCTGCATGAGCAGGGCACTCTGATTATCTTTACGTTTGTAGGGTAATTCAGTCTGTTTGTTCCGGAGAGGTCTGCTCCGGCATAGGAACACCAGTTGCAGCAGAAGGCAACTATCAGTGGTTCAAACTCTTTATTCTCATTTACTTGCATATTGCGTCTACCTCCGCCATTATCTGGCTGTTAGAGAAGCCGTTGAGATCCATTGCTCCCGAAGGACAAGCAACTGTACAAGCGCCGCAGCCCTGACATACAGCGGGATTGACGCTGGCAACTCTGCGGACCTTAGTTGTTCTGTCCGGCATTCTGAATTCCTTGTCGATGTATGTGATAGCTCCGTAGGGACAAACCTTTTCACAGGACGAGCAGCCATTGCACATGAGCTCATCGGAGTGTGCAACACAAGGGTTGCAGGTTATGCTGTTCTTGCAGAGAAGTCCGATAGCCTTTGCAGCTGCGGCACTTGCCTGGGCAACAGTCTCAGGGATGTCCTTAGGACCCTGGCAGGCTCCGGAGAGGAATATGCCTGCTGTTGCGCTCTCTACAGGACGGAGCTTGGGGTGAGCTTCAGTGAAGAAGTCGTTTGTATCCATCTGAGTTGTGAGCATCGTTGCAAGAGGACGGGCTGTCTTGTCCGGCTCGATAGCTGCTGCAAGAACAACCATGTCTGCATCAATATGGAGCTGCTCGTTTGCAAGCAGGTCAGAGGCCTGTACATGGAGCTTTCCGTTGCTCTGAGGTGTTACCTTGCCCACCATGCCCTTGATATAGTGTACATTGTACTGCTCAACGGCTCTGCGGTAGAACTCATCGAAGTTCTTACCGGGTGTACGGACATCTATGTAGAATACATATACCTCAGTATCCGGGTACTTCTCACGGATGAGCATTGCGTGTTTTGCGGTGTACATACAGCATATCTTGGAGCAGTAGGGCTTGCCCTTGCTGTCGTCACATCTTGAACCTACGCACTGTACGAATACTATCTTGTGGGGATGAGTCTTGTCGGAGGGACGGAGAAGTGTTCCGCCGTTGGGGCCGGCAGCATTCATAAGTCTCTCAAGCTCAAGTGATGTTACTACGTCAGGAGACTGATTGTATGCGAACTCATCGTACTTGTCCAGCTTTATGGGATTGAATCCGGTAGCTACTACGATAGCACCGTATTTCTCCTCGATGAAGCGGTCCTCCTGCTTATAGTCGATAGCTCCTACTGAGCAGACTTTTGAGCAAACTCCGCACTTGCCGTTCTTCAGCATCATGCAGTAGTTGGGGTCGATAGTTGCCACCTTCGGCACTGCCTGTGCGAAGGGGATGTATATTGCGGTCCTGTTATCAAGACCCATGTTGAATTCGTTGGGGACCTTCTTCATGGGGCACTTCTCTGTACAGAGTCCGCAGCCGGTACACTTGGTCTCGTCCACGAAACGTGCCTTCTTCTTTATGGTAACTGTGAAATTACCTACGAATCCCTTTACATCTGTGACCTCGCTGAATGAGTGGATGTGTATCTTCTCATTCTGTGATGCCTCTACCATTTTAGGAGTGAGGATACAGGCGGCGCAGTCCAGTGTGGGGAAGGTCTTGTCTATCTGAGCCATCTTTCCGCCGATAGTAGGATTCTTTTCAACGATATCAACGTCGAAACCTGCCTCAGCTATATCAAGAGCAGTCTGGATTCCGGCGATACCTCCGCCGATAACAAGCGCTCTCTTGGCTACAGGGCTCTCTCCTGCTATGAGAGGAGCATTGAGATGTACCTTAGCTACAGCAGCTCTTCCCAGTATAACAGCCTTTTCTGTAGCTGTTGCAATGTCCTTGTGTATCCATGAGCACTGCTCACGGATGTTTGCTATCTCTACAAGATAGGGGTTCAGTCCGGCGGCGGCGGCAGCCTTTCTGAATGTGTTCTCGTGCATTCTCGGTGAACATGAGCAGATAACTACACCTGTGAGATTATGCTCCTTTATAGCGTTCTTGACAAGGTTCTGTCCGGACTCAGAGCACATATACTGGTAGTCCTGTGAGACTACTACTCCCGGCTCGTGTCCGAGAGCCTCGGCAACTGCTTTAACATCCACTGTTGCGGCGATATTTGTACCGCAGTGACAGACAAATACACCTATTCTCTGCATGGCTGTCTCCTCCTTACTTTATGTATTTTCTGAATGCTGTGACTATTGCCTGCTGAGGAAGGTCCTCATCAAGCATATCCGGCAGGTCTGCGGGTGTCATATGATTATTGCCCTGCTGACGTACTGCTGCAAGTCTTACAGCCTCTACCACCTTGGCCGGCTCTACGTTTCTGGGACATCTGTCCACACAGGCAAAGCAGGTAAGGCACTTGTATATTGACTTCGAGTTCATAAGGGTCTCTATATCGCCCTTTTCCACCATATATACGAACTGGTGGGGATGATATTCCATCTCATCATAGGAGGGACAGGTGCCGGAGCATTTTCCGCAGCGCATACATTTCAGCACGTTTACTCCGCTGGAGCGAAGGACCTGTTCTTTCAGATTCTTATTCATTGCTGGCCTCCTTAACGCCGAGAGCCTCGGCAAGCAGTTCTGTGAAGTAGTATACCGGCAGCTCTGAGCCTGAGTTCTTCTTCAGGTTGTAGAGACAGAGAGGACAGGCTGTTATCACCATATCAGCTCCCTGGTCTGCTGCTGAATCCATTACCGCAGCGCTTCTCTTCTGAGCCTGAGCCTTGTCCTCCATAGTGATATAGCCTCCGCAGCACTCGTTCCTCTGGGAGTATATCACGGGAGTTCCGCCGATAGCACGGATGAAGTCCTCCATGATAGAGGGATTCTCCGGATCATCCATGGCAAGAGCCTTTGAGGGGCGCAGAAGGAGACATCCGTAGTATGCTGCGATCTTCTTGCCCTTGAACGGATTGACTACCTTCGCTTTGAGGTTGTCAAAGCCGACAACGTCACGGAGCATCTCAAGGTAGTGGTAAACAGTAGTCTCGCCGGCATATGGCTGGTCCAGCTTGAGGTAATTGTTCACCTTAGCAGCCATGTCCTCGTCATTGGAAATATCGTAGTTTGTCTGCTTTATAACGTTATGACAGGCGGAACAGACTGTGATGAGCGGTCTGTCAAGGACCTTTGCGGCATTGAGGGTCCTGACGGCAGAGAGCTTTGTAGCTATCTCATCCTTGGCAGTGGTATAGGCGCCGCCGCAGCACTGCCAGTCAGCAGGCTCTTCCAGCTTTATGTCAAGAGCCTCGGCTGAGGACCTTGCGTATGTATCAAGGTCCTTTGCCTTAGTTCTGAGCGTACAGCCCGGATAATATGTAAAAGTTTCCATAGTACACATCCTTTCAGATCAGCACATTTCTTCGGGGTGGAATACCTCGTCGAACTTCTCCTCTGTGAGGAATCCCAGCTCAACGCAGGCCTGTTTCAGGGAGATGTTGTCCTTGAAAGCCTTCTTTGCAGTCTTTGCTGCGTTCTCGTAGCCGATGTAGGGATTCAGAGCTGTTACGAGCATGAGGGAGTTGTGGAGGTTGTGGTGCATCTTATCCTTGTTGGCCTTGATGCCTACCGCACAGTTCTTGTTGAAGGACAGGATAGACTCAGCAAGAAGTCTTGCGGACTGGAGGAAGTTGTAAGCGCAGACGGGCATGAACACGTTCAGCTCGAAGTTGCCCTGTGAAGCTGCCATTCCTACTGCGACGTCGTTGCCCATTACCTGTACAGCCACCATAGTCACCTGCTCACACTGAGTGGGGTTGACTTTTCCGGGCATGATAGAGGAACCGGGCTCATTCTCAGGAATGAATATCTCTCCGAGACCGTCTCTGGGACCGGATGCCAGCCATCTTACGTCATTTGCTATCTTCATCATGTCAGCAGCAAGAGCCTTCAGAGCTCCGTGTGCAAATACTATCTCGTCCTTTGAGGTAAGGGAGTGGAACTTGTTTGGAGCTGTCACGAAGGACTTTCCTGTGAGAGTGCTGATAGCCTCAGCAGCCTTCTCTGCAAATCCGGCAGGAGCGTTGAGTCCTGTACCTACGGCAGTTCCGCCAAGTGCGAGCTCCTTGAGCTCTTCGCAGGCTGTGAGGAGCATCTTCCTGTCCTTTTCAAGGGATGCTCTCCAGCCGCTTATCTCCTGTGAGAACTTTATGGGAGTAGCGTCCTGGAGGTGAGTACGTCCGCTCTTTACGATGCCCTCATTCTCCTTTTCCAGTCTCTCAAAGGTAGAAACGAGAGTATCTATAGCAGGTATCACCTTGTCCTCAACTGCCAGTACAGCAGCTATGTGCATTGCTGTAGGGAAGGTGTCGTTGGAGGACTGGCTCATGTTTATATCATCGTTCGGGTGAAGGAGCTTAGCGCCTGCTATCTCATTTCCCCTGTTGGCGATGACTTCATTTGCGTTCATATTGGACTGAGTACCGCTTCCGGTCTGCCATACTACCAGAGGGAAGTGGTCATTGAGCGAGCCGCTGATGACCTCGTCGCAGGCCTGGCTGACAGCGGAGAGCTTTTCATCGGTCATCTTCTCAGGCTTTACTGCATGGTTTGCGATAGCAGCAGCCTTTTTGAGTATGCCGAAAGCGTGAGTTATCTCTCTGGGCATAGTCTCAATGCCCACTCCGATAAGGAAGTTCTCATGGCTGCGCTCTGTCTGAGCAGCCCAGTACTTGTCAGCAGGGACCTTTACTTCTCCCATTGAGTCATGTTCGATACGGTATTCCATTTATTATCCACTCCCAGATAAGATTTCCGTGACCACTGGTCAGTCGTCACTATTTTACATATATAAGTATATCAGTTAGACGTGATAATTTCAAATGCAGTTTCAGAATATCGCTATTCACATATTGATATAAAATTCACAATTGACAAACTTGTCAGAATCCAGCATATGATATCAATATACACCATATTTGTTTTTATATCCCGTCCGACTTAGATATATATTTCCTTCAAGTCAAATCCGTTTTTGTTGCATTTGACTTACAAACTTTATCCTTTCGCTAAAGAAAGCCTGTTTTTTCACCGCAGCAAGTCATGTAATGTATCCATACAACCGGTCTTTTGTCTGTTAAGATTTCATTTTTCATTAAAACTGCTCTTTCTCCGGCAAAAAATCTCATATAAAAACAGAATCAGAATATATAGTTTTCAGAATATCTCAGGCAAATGATTGATAAAATATTCACATTCTTTTCTTTAAATTTTGCCGCAGGCCTCCCCTTTCAGAAAGGTCCGCAGCAGATATTTTTTATTCTTCTTCCCCGTGCTCCATGGAATTGAGTCCGTAGGAAAGTGTTGTCAGGCTGTCTCCGAGATGTACGTTCTCGACTGCTATCCCGTGTCTGCCTGCTCTCATATCATAATGAGTAAAATTCCAGAAAGCCTTTATGCCAAGCCCTATAAGCAGGTCTGCCATTTTCTCTGCCGCACCGGTAGGTACGCAGAGTATGGCTGCCACAGGCTTGTTCTCCCGGCAGAACTGCTCCAGCTCGTCAATGTCCCTTACTGTAAGGTCGCCTATCTCCTTGCCGATGATGTCAGCATTAGTATCAAAGGCACCTATCAGGTCAAAGCCCTTGCTCTGGAAGTCTATGTGGGATGCGATAGCCTTTCCAAGGTTTCCGGCTCCCAGAAGTATCATGGGAGTATGCTCGTCCAGGCCGAGTATATGGCCTATCTCCGCCCTCAGGTCGCTTACGTTGTAGCCGTAGCCCTGCTGGCCGAACTCTCCGAAGCAGTTGAAGTCCTGCCTTATCTGAGAGGCTGTGAGCCCCATTTTTTCAGAGAGCTCCCTTGACGATATCCTTACATATCCATTGTTCTCAAGCTCACCGAGAAAGCGGTAGTACCTCGGCAGCCTTCGTATAACTGAATTTGATATTGAGTTTTTCGACATTTTTCATGCCTTCTCTCTTAGTTCATCGCTTTGTCAAGTCTGAGCTTTATTTCGTCAAGGAATGTCTTGGAATCAACCTTCTTCTTATTGTTGAGCTTGGAGATGAGGTAGAGGTCGCCTGTCATAACACCGTCCTCGATAGTCTGGATAGTTGCCTTTTCCAGCTTGTCTGCAAAGTCACAGAGCTCAGGAGTGCCGTCCAGCTCTCCTCTCTTGCGGAGCGCACCGCTCCATGCGAATATAGTTGCA
Source organism: Ruminococcus flavefaciens (assembly GCA_902762855.1). Lineage (GTDB taxonomy): Bacteria > Bacillota > Clostridia > Oscillospirales > Ruminococcaceae > Ruminococcus > Ruminococcus flavefaciens_V. The sequence continues at coordinate 16,423 of CACWPR010000020.1, read as the reverse complement.
ACGGAGTTTGTGGAGGTCTCCTCACCCTTGAGGTACTTGTAGTAGTGGCGCTGTACAGTTCCGTGAGCAGCCTCATACTCGTATATTCCGTCAGGTGAAACGAGAACTGATGTCATCATGGCAAGGCTGCCGTAAGCAGTGGATACCATATCCGACATAACGTCGCCGTCGTAGTTCTTGCAGGCCCAGATATAGCCGCCGTTTGAACGGATAACACGGGCAACAGCGTCGTCGATGAGAGTGTAGAAGTATTCAATGCCTGCTGCCTCATACTTCTCCTTGTACTCGTTCTCATATATCTCAGCAAAGATGTCCTTGAAGCGGTGGTCATACTTCTTTGATATAGTGTCCTTTGATGCGAACCATACATCCTGCTTGAGGTCAAGACCGTAGTTAAGGCAGGCTCTTGCAAAGCCGGCGATAGAATCGTCAAGGTTGTGAAGTCCCTGGATTATACCGTCGCACTTTGTGAAGTCGTGGATGAGCTCACGGGTCTCGTTGCCGTTCTCGTCGGTCACAACGAGCTCAGCCTTGCTGCCCTTGCTTACACGCATCTCTGTGTTCTTGTAAACGTCGCCGTATGCATGACGTGCGATAGTGATAGGCTTTGTCCAGGTAGGGATATAGGGCTCGATGCCCTTTACGATTATAGGTGTACGGAATACTGTACCGTCCAATGCAGCACGAATAGTTCCGTTGGGTGACTTCCACATCTGAGTCAGATTGTACTCAGGCATTCTTGCAGCGTTAGGAGTGATAGTTGCACACTTTACTGCTACACCGTACTTCTTTGTAGCCTCAGCAGAGTCGATAGTTACCTGGTCCTTGGTCTCCTCACGATGCTTGAGTCCAAGGTCGTAATACTCAGTGTTGAGCTCTACATAGGGTTCAAGGAGAGTTTCCTTTATCCACTGCCAGAGGATACGGGTCATCTCGTCGCCGTCCATCTCCACAAGAGGAGTTTTCATTGTTATCTTTGCCATTGGCTCATACCTCCATAGTTAGTTTTATACAAGTTTTCCGGCTTATCACTTCATGGACTCTCTTGTGAAGTCAAGAAGTCCGCCGGCAAGCATGATGTCCTTAGTGCGTCCTGAAAGTTCGCAGAGAACGGGGATCTCAGCACCGTTTGTCTTGTCAACGACTGTCAGCTCGGACTTGCCCTCCTCAACAGCCTTTCTCACATCTGCAAGCACCAGCTCGTCGCCCTGAGCGATCTTGTCATAGTCAGCCTCGTTCACGAATGTGAGCGGAAGTATACCTGCATTGATAAGGTTAGCTCTGTGGATACGTGCGAATGACTTAACGAGAACAGCCTTTACGCCAAGGTAAAGGGGTGCAAGTGCAGCGTGCTCACGGGATGAGCCCTGACCGTAGTTTGAACCGCCTACGATTATGCTCTTTCCAAGAGACTTAGCTCTCTCAGGGAAGCTCTCATCGCATACAGCAAAGCAGTGCTGTGAGATCTTCGGGATATTTGAACGGAGAGGAAGTATCTTAGCACCGGCAGGCATGATATGGTCAGTTGTTATGTTATCACCGACCTTCAGAGATACAGGAGCGTCGATAGTCTCAAGAAGAGGAGTTGTCTCAGGATAGGGCTTTATGTTGGGGCCGCGGAGTATCTCAACGCTGTCCATCTCCTCCTCAGAAGCAGGAGGAACGACCATATTATCGTTGACAGTGAATACCTCAGGGAGCTTGAATTCAGGCATATCGCCCAGCTCTCTGGGGTCTGTGAGATAGCCTGTAAGGGCAGATACTGCTGCCATTTCAGGAGATACAAGGTATATCTGGCCGTCCTTTGTTCCGGAGCGTCCCTCAAAGTTTCTGTTGAAGGTACGGAGGGAGATACCGCCGGAATTAGGAGACTGTCCCATACCTATACAAGGTCCGCAGGCGCTTTCAAGGATACGTGCACCGGCCTCAATAAGGTCGGAGAGTGCTCCGTTCTGAGCCAGCATATTAAGCACCTGCTTAGAACCTGGAGCGATAGCCAGTGAAACGCTTGGGTCAACTGTCTTGCCCTTGAGGATATAAGCTACCTTGAGCATATCAAGGAGAGAAGAGTTTGTGCATGAACCGATGCAGACCTGGTCTACCTTGAGTCTGCCGATCTCTTCAACGCTCTTTACATTATCAGGAGAATGAGGACAGGCAGCAAGGGGTACGAGCTGGCTGAGGTCTATAGTGAGCTCCTCGTCATACTCAGCATCAGGGTCTGCTGCAAGAGGAGTCCATACCTCTTCACGCTGCTGAGCCTTCAGGAACTGCTTTGTTATCTCATCAGAAGGGAATATAGATGTTGTAGCACCGAGCTCTGCACCCATATTGGTTATAGTTGCTCTCTCAGGTACTGAAAGGGTCTTTACACCCTCACCGCAGTACTCGATGACCTTGCCGACGCCGCCTTTAACGGAAAGTCTGCGGAGGACTTCAAGGATAACGTCCTTTGCAGCTACCCAGGGACGGAGCTTTCCTGTAAGCTCAACTCTGACTACCTTAGGGCAGGTTATGTAGTAAGCGCCGCCGCCCATAGCAACAGCAACATCCAGTCCGCCTGCACCGATAGCTATCATTCCGATACCGCCGCCTGTGGGAGTATGGCTGTCTGAGCCGATGAGAGTTTTTCCGGGGATGCCGAATCTCTCAAGATGTACCTGGTGGCAGATGCCGTTTCCGGGACGTGAGAACCAGATGCCGTGCTTCTTTGCTACGCTGCCTATGAAACGGTGGTCATCAGCGTTCTCGAAGCCGTTCTGGAGAGTGTTGTGGTCAATGTAAGCAACAGAGCGCTCTGTCTTGACTCTTGGAACGCCGATAGCCTCGAATTCGAGGTAGGCCATAGTGCCCGTAGCGTCCTGAGTGAGGGTCTGGTCGATCTTTATGCCGATCTCCTGTCCCTTTACATACTCGCCGTCAACGAGATGAGCTCTGAGTATTTTCTCGGTAAGTGTAAAACCCATTGAGATCATTCCTTTCAATACATATATATTACATTTTACTACTTTTCACAAAGTTTGTCAAGAATTAAACAAGCATAGTCAGAAAATGAGAATAAATTACGTTAGCGTCATATAACATCATATTCATCCCGCCAGTCTGAGCTGCATCAGTTTTCCGGTTGTTACAGTATCTTCTCTGCGGCTGTAAAGCAGTGTCCGAACATCCGGTATTTCCCGTAAAAACTGAATCCAAGTGACTTATACGTCCGCTGTGCGGTCAGGTTCTGCTCAGCCGCAAGTATATGAACAGAGCGCACTCCCGAAGCTGAAAGCTCCCGGAACAGCAGGAGGAGCATCTTCACTGAAAGTCCCCTGCCCTGGAATGTCCCGTGTATCGCAACTCTCGCTATCTCGCAGTGTTCTTCCCTGACCTGCCAGCAGTCCAGACCGTCGAGTTCTCTTTCAGAGCATACCGAAACACAGCCTGCCAGCGTTCCTCCGGCTTCCAGAACGTAAAGGCCTCCGGCCGTCAGGTCCGCTTCCACAGTCTCAGCAGAGGGATAGTTATCGTCCCATGTACAGCCCTCAGCAGATGCAGCGCTGCGATAAAGGCGGAGGATCTCCTCCGCCTCGTCTTTTCTTGCTTTTCTGAGAAGCTCACACATCGTTGCGTATGATGTCGTCGAGGGTCTCACGCTTTACCGCTACTCTTGCCTTGCCGTCCTTCAGCATCACTACCGCAGGCTTCTGGAGCCTGTTGTAGTTAGAGGACATTGAGTAGTTGTAAGCACCGGTAGCGAGAACAGCGATGATGTCGCCGCTCTCGGCGTGCTGGAGGGGCATATTCTCACCGATGAGGTCACCGCTCTCACAGCATTTTCCTGCAATGGTAACTCTCTCCGAGCGCTCCTCTGCTGCCTTGTTTGCAACTACAGCCTCGTACTCAGACTGGTAGAGGATGTATCTGGGGTTATCGCACATTCCGCCGTCTACGGAAATATATGTCCTTACACCCGGTATCTCCTTGCGGGCGCCTACTTTGTAAAGTGTGATGCCGGCAGGTGCAGCTATAGAGCGGCCGGGCTCGATGTAGATGAAGGGCTGCTCCAGGCCAAGTTCCGCACACTCGCTCTTGACTACCTGCGACACTCTTTCCATGTAATTCTCAAAGGGTGCCGGGTCGTGGCTCTCAAGGTACTTGATGCCGAATCCGCCGCCGAGGTTAAGTCCCTGAACGGTATAACCGAGCTCATCTCTTATCTTTGCGATAAAGCGTATCATCACTCTCGCAGCTTCCTCGAATGGCTCAATGTCGAATATCTGTGAGCCGATGTGGCAGTGGAGTCCGACCAGCTTTACATTTTTACTGGCAGCAGCCTCCTTTACAGCTTCAAAGGCCTCGCCTGTTTCAAGAGCAAAGCCGAACTTGCTGTCTATCTGGCCAGTCATTATGAACTGGTGGGTATGTGCGTCTATTCCTGGCTTGATGCGGAACATTATGTGGGGGACCGCATTGTGCTCAGCAGCTATCTTCTCAAGTCTGTGAAGCTCGCTGATATTATCGACGATGATGTGTCCCACACCGTTCTCAACGGCGAAGGCAAGCTCCTCGTCGGTCTTGTTGTTGCCGTGGAACCCCACCTTTTCCATAGGGAATCCGGCTTTAAGGGCGGTGTAGAGCTCGCCTATGGATACTGCGTCAAGGCCGTCGCCCTCACTGGCAACTATCCTGCACATCTCAAGGCAGGAAAAAGCCTTGCTGGCATAGTGGACAAGTCCCCTGCCGCCGTAGTACTTCTGCATACTTTCGTGGAATCTGCGGAGATTCTTTCTTATCATGTCCTCGTCCATGACATAGAGCGGAGTTCCGTATTCCTTTGCAAGCTCAACGGTATCGATCCCGCCGGCAGTGAGGTGTCCCTCTCCGTTCACACTGAGATTTTCGGATACAAACATATTAAACATCCTTTCAGTCCGCCGGGAAATATCCCCTGCGGATATTTATTCATCACCCTCGACGTCATTGTCGCTGGCAATTTCCTCTACTATTTCCCTGAGCTCCTCAACTCCCTCAAAGGTCTGTGAGGAGAATGGTATGGAGTGGATATCCTCAAAGCATGGTATCTCGTCCTTGAAGGCCTCCATGCGCTTTGCCCTTTCTGTTTTATTGAGCTTGTCAGCCTTGGTCAGCACAAGCACAAAGGGCATCTCGGTGTCTATCAGGTAGTTTATCATCTGGACATCGTCCTTGGTAGGTGCATGGCGCATATCCACAAGCATGAACACCAGCCTGATGTCCCTGTCGGAGCTGAGGTATCCCTCTATGAGGCCTGCCCAGCGTTCCTTCTCGGACTTGGCCACCTTAGCGTAGCCGTAGCCCGGCAGGTCCACGAAATAGATATTCTCCAGTCCGTAGAAATTTATGGTAGCAGTCTTTCCCGGCACTGAACTGACTCTCGCCAGATTCTTCCGGTTGAACAGCTTATTTATCAGCGTTGACTTTCCAACATTGGAATGTCCTGCAAAGGCTATCTCGATGCGCTCCGGCGCAGGGAGCTGTGAGAACTTTCCGTATGCAGCGGTAAATTCCGCTTTGTTGTAATTGAGTTTCATATTGCCTCCTTATGGGGGTCAGTCCTTGCTGACAAGAGCGGTAATGAGTACCTTTTCCAGCTTATCGGCAGGCACGAACTCTATGGCTTCCTTGACAACATCGTCCACCTCATCAAGGTCAGGGACGTTGTCCACAGGGATGAGGACCGTCTTTATGCCGGCCTTGTATGCGGCCATGGTCTTTTCACGGAGGCCGCCTATGGGCAATACCCTGCCGTGAAGGGTTATCTCACCGGTCATAGCCACATCCGACCTTACAGGCACTCCAGAAAGAGCAGAAACGAGAGCTGTTGTCATGGTGACTCCGGCAGACGGTCCGTCCTTGGGGACTGCACCCTCAGGTGCATGGATGTGGATGTCCTTTGTCTTGTAGAAATCCGGGTCAATGCCGTACTTTCCGGCAACACTGCGGACGTAGCTCACAGCTATCTTCGCACTCTCCTTCATGACGTCTCCCAGTGAGCCTGTTACCTCTATCTTTCCGGTGCCGTCCAGCACCAGAACTTCAAGGGGCATGAGCACTCCGCCCACTGATGTCCAGGCGAGTCCGTTAACAACGCCCACCTGGTCCTTGCGTGAGGAGATGTCCGCAAGGTACTTCTTGACTCCCAGCAGGCCCTGGAGGTCTTTAGCCTTTACGCTGACCTTCTCAGTCTCTCCGGAGGCTATCATCTTAGCAGCCTTGCGGCAGAGAGATGCGATATTTCTTTCAAGGGTACGGACTCCCGCCTCCTTGGTATAGAACTGGATTATGTCCCTTAAAGCGCCGTCAGCTATCCTGAGCTGGGAGGCTTTGAGACCATGCTCCTTGAGCTGCTTGGGCACAAGGTGCTCCTTTGCGATGTGGAATTTCTCCTCGGCTGTGTAGCTTGGGAGCTCGATGACCTCCATACGGTCAAGGAGAGGTCCGGGGATAGCGGAAACGTTATTTGCTGTAGTTATGAATACGCACTTGCTCAGGTCAAAGGGGACCTCGATGAAGTGGTCTCTGAACGCATTGTTCTGCTCACTGTCAAGGACCTCCAGCATAGCTGATGAAGGGTCTCCCTTGATGTCGCTGCACAGCTTGTCTATCTCATCAAAAAGTATGAGGGGGTCTGCGGAGCCTGCCTGCTGGAGCGCAGTTATTATACGTCCTGGCATAGCGCCTACATAGGTCTTTCTGTGACCTCTTATATCAGCCTCATCACGTACTCCGCCCAGTGAGACTCTTGCGTACTTCCTGCCCATTGCCTTGGCTATGGACTTAGCGATAGAAGTTTTACCGATGCCGGGAGGGCCTGCCAGGCAGATTATCTGTCCCTTGATGTCGGGGTTGAGTATATGTACGGCAAGGAATTCCAGGATGCGCTCCTTGACCTTTTTCAGACCGTAGTGATCTTTTTCAAGAATGGACTCAGCCTTTTCAACAGACATTTTGGACTTTGTGAACTTGCCCCACGGAAGGTCAAGGACAGTGTCGAGGTAGTTCTTTATTACGAAGGCCTCCTGGGAGGACGGCGGCAGCTTTGTGAGCTTGTCAGCCTCCTTCAGCAGCTTTTCCTTGCTTTTCTCGTCAATTTTAAGGTCCATTATATCGTTTATGTAGCTGAAAGCGTCATCACCCTCATCCTCACCGAGCTGCTCCTGTATGACCCTGAGCTGCTCACGGAGGTAGAACTCCTTCTGGCCCTTGTCGATGCTGTTCTTGGTCTGCTCATTTATGAGGTTTTCCAGCTCCAGTATCTCCACCTCGGAAGTCAGGCAGGCAAAGAGCACTGAGAGCTTGTTGATTATGTTGGACTCCTCCAGAAGAGTCTGCTTGTCACGGTAGTTGAGGTTGCAGTTGAAGGTAACAGCCTCGAAGAGCTTTATAGGAGAGTCCTGGGTCATGACAGAAGTCAGGAGCTCCTTTGGCATACGTGGAAAGAACGAGGAATACCGCTCAAAAACGTCCTTGACGGAGCGCATGAGAGCCTCAGCCTCCACCTCGTCGTACTTTGCTCTGGAGTAGGTAGGACTTCGCTTTATCTCGGCTCTGAGAGCCTCGCCGTCGTCTATGAGGCGGACAAGATTTGCCTTGTATTCGCCTTCCACCAGCACCTTCATGATGTTGTCCGGGAGCTTGAGCACCTGCTTTATCTCAGCAACAACACCTACTTTATAGAGGTCGGAGGACTTAGGGTCATCCACGTAGGCCTCATGCTGAGTCACCAGGAAGAGCTTGCCGTCCTCCTTCAGTGCCTTTTCGATAGCCTTTACCGACTTCTCACGGGAGACGTCGAAATGCATGACCATTTTCGGGAATGCAACAAGTCCCCTCATGGCCACAGTATATAAGATATTGCCCTTTTCTGTATTTTTATCACTTTTGATGGTCTGTTCCATAAGTTCACCACATTTCTGTTTTATCCTTTCGCTGCCGACAAGTCCGGCATTACTATTATACTATATATTACATAAAAATGCAAGTGGTAACTGTCCGCTGATTTAAGCCTGTATAATTTAAGCTGATAGTTAAGTCATCTTTAAGTTAGATTACCCACAAAAATTTGCTCCTCATTATGCATATCAGCCAAATTTTGCGAACATCCCAATTTTTTCTTTACTTTTTGTTTAGATTGTGCTATCATATACTAAAAGGTGTAAGACGTTCAAAGGTTATTCATTATTTTTTAATTATTTATTTTCAAAAGTCCTTTACTTTTGCGTAATAATGTGTTAAAATGTAAAGTGTAAAATTGATTTAACCTTACGCCTTAATGGCAGATTGGAGTATTATTATGATTGACAAGATCAGATCCGACAGTATGGACCTCCTTTTTGAGGCCATCCTTACACTCGAAACTGTTGACGACTGCTACAAGTTCTTCGATGACCTCTGCACCAGCATCGAGCTCAAGGCCTTTGCCCAGAGGCTCCAGGTGGCTAAGCTCCTCGACGAGCACAGAGTCTACAACAGCATTGTCACCGAGACAGGTGCGAGTACTGCTACTATCAGCCGTGTGAACCGCTCCCTCAAGGACGGCAACGACGGATATGAAATGGTGTTCGAGAGACTTGCCGGAAAGTCCCGTCAGTCATAATGAGGTATAAATTTTTTATATAGAAAGGAACGTGTCTGAATGAACAAGACAGGATTTCTGAAGAAAACTGTTGCGGCAGTCTCATCCGCAGCAATGCTCCTCACTTTCAGTGCTCCGGCATTTACGGCAAATGCCGCAGTTATCGATCCTGAAAACCCGAACAATTATGACAACTTTGCTGAGGCACTCCAGTTGGCACTCTGCTTTTATGATGCCAATAAGTGCGGTGATGAGGTAGCTGACGACGGCTATTACTCATGGCGTGGAAACTGCCATGTCAAGGATGCTGAGATCCCTCTCCAGCCTCTCAATCCTATGCCTGAGCTCTACGGCGAATCCGCTAACGACGGTTCTACAAACGGCGAGAAACAGGAGGAAAAAGAGGATAAACAGCCCATTGGTGAGGGCGACGGCGACGGCGGTCTCAGTGCTGCTGAAGGTCTCTATGAGGGCGTTACCATGTCCCAGGAGTTCATAGATGCCAACCGCAAGTACCTCGACCCCGACGGAAACGGCACTCTTGACCTTACCGGCGGCTGGCACGATGCCGGCGACCACGTTAAGTTCGGTCTCCCCGGAAGCTACTCCGCATCTACTGTAGGCTGGGGCTACTATGAGTTCCGTGATGACTACATTGAAATGGGTCTCCAGAAACACGTCGAGGACGAGATGCGCTGGATAAATGACTACTTCATGAAGGCTACCCTCCTCGATGACGACGGAAACGTTGTCGCTTACTGCTACCAGGTCGGTGAGGGTAATAACGACCACAACTACTGGTGCGCTCCTGAGCTCCAGGTGGACAACACCGTAGTTGCTTCTTCAAGCTGTGCTGTAAAGCGTCCCGCTTACTTCGCTACAACTGAGATGCCTGCCCCTGACCAGTGTGCCGGTGCATCTGCATCACTTGCTATAAACTACCTCAACTTCAAGGATACCGACCCTGAGTACGCTGCTGAGAACCTCAAGTACGCAAGAGCTCTCTATGAATTCGCTGTTGCTACTCACCAGGAAGTCTGGGAGCCCGGTTCAACACCAAGCTCACTGGTCCTCGGCTACGACGGCGGTTTCTATCACTCCAGCTATGACTACGATGAGCTCTCATGGGCTGCTGTATGGCTCTACTATGCTGCTGTTGCAGAGGACGAGACACAGAAGGATGCTGCCTATGACAAGTACATCAGAGCTATCATAGACGTTGATGAGACAACTACAAATGCCAAGGGTGCTCACCCCTACACCGGCTATATGAAGCGTATCATCACTGATACAGGCAACTGCTGGCAGAACATCTGGGTACACTGCTGGGATACTGTATGGGGCGGAGTTTTCGCTAAACTGGCTCCTGTTACCAACACTGCCCGTGACTGGTACATCTTCCGCTACAACCTCGAATACTGGTCAGGCTGCGCTGCGAACGTAGACTGCTCTGACTGGGGTTATGAGCCTGTACACGGCCACAAGTACTTCGGCATGGACGACTTCCTCTGGAACACTCCTATGACCTGCGACGAGATACCTGACCTTCCCATAAGCGAAACAAGCGGCGACTTCATCGCTAAGTCTCCAAAGGGCTGGGCAGTTGTTTCCGGTTACGGTTCCGCACGTTATAACACAGCAGCAGGTCTCTGCGCTTGTGTATATGCTAAAACTACAGGCGATGATACATTCCTCCCCTGGGCTAAGGCTCAGATGGAGTACATCCTCGGAAAGAACCCCATGGGTTACGCTTACGAGGTAGGCTACGGCAACAGCTACGCTACACAGCCTCACCACCGTGCTTCACACTGTAACGACAAGCAGAGCCAGGAGCTCCAGGTCAACCAGGTACACACCCTCTGGGGTGCTCTCGTCGGCGGTCCTGACCTTAAAGACTACCACCACGACGAGACAAAGGACTACATCTACAACGAAGTTACCGACGACTACAACGCAGGATTCTGCGGAGACCTTGCCGGACTTTACCACTTCTACGGCGCAAAGGGCAAGGAGTATGAAAAGGATAACCACATCAATCCCGATTTCAATATGTCCGAGAATGCCAAGGCCGGTTACGACCAGATAGACTTCGACGGAAATCCCCTTCCCGTAGGCCTCTACTGTGCAGGCGGAAAGAACCAGGAGCAGGACGGCAGCGTTCAGCTCAAAGTCGTAGTTTACAACAGAACTATCAATCCTCCTCGTTTTGAGAGCAACCTCAAGGCAAGATATTACTTCAATATCAAGGAGCTCATCGACCAGGGATATGACCCCGACCAGTACATCTTCTACCGCATCGACTACGACCAGGAGAAGGGCTACTCCAACGAGCAAAACGCTGTTAATTTCTCCGGACCTATCAAGTACGACGACAACGGCACATACTACGTTGAGATGCAGTGGCTCAACTGCGACTTCTACGGCAGCCGTGTATTCCAGTTCGCACTTGGCTACAAGCAGGACCTTGAGACCTATGATGATGTCCTCTGGGATTCCAAGAACGACTACAGCTACGCTGACCTCGTATCCTTCGCAGACGTAAACGAAGCAGCAGCTATCACCGACAAGATAACCCTTTACGCTGACGACCAGCTCGTTTGGGGCGTAGAGCCTGACGGCACAACAGTTGATAATGCTGATACCTCTGCTATACTCTGGGGCGACGCTGACTGCAACGGTGAAGTCAAAATGAACGACGTTGTACTCGTTATGCAGTCTCTTGCAAACAGCGATGAGTACGGTCTCACAGGTTCAAACAAGGACCACATCACAGAAAAGGGCCAGAAGAACGCTAACGTTTACGAAAACGAAACAAGCGGTATTACTGTTAACGATGCACTTCTCATCCAGAAGTTCCTCCTCGAACAGGTATCTACCCTTGACCCGACTAAGGCTAAATAAGCAAAACGAAAGCTCCTGCATATTGCAGGAGCTTCTCTTTTTATATGAGACTGAAATGCTTCAGCGCATTGGCTATGCCGTCCTCCTCGATAGGAGTGGTTATGTAGGAAACATAGGGATATATCCGCTCTGCTCCTCCCATGGCTATGCTGTTGGGAACAGCTTTCAGCATCGGCAGGTCGTTCATGCTGTCTCCGATAGCATAGGCCTCCTCTATGGGAACACCTATCTTTTTCAGCACTCTGTCAATGGCTGTTGCCTTAGAAAATCCGAGAGGGACATTCTCGTAGAATCCGCCTCCTCTGTCGATTATATCAAAATAAGGACTTATCTCACGGCGGAAGAGCTCAAAATCAGTCTCATCATTTTTCCATACAACGAACTTATCAAAGATGAAGCCTTCATCCTCCACCCTTCCTGTGACATCTATGCCGGAGTCCACGAACACATCCATAAAGTACCTGAGACCTTCGGTGGTCGGGCATTTGTCATCGAAAAAGTAGCCGTCTCTGTGCTCATAGACCGGAGTGATATTACACCTCCGCATAAGTCTGGCCACCTTGCGGCAGAAGTCCTTTCCAAGCGTACTGGAGAATAACACCTCTCCGTTGTACTCGATGTACGTGCCGCATCCAAGAAGGTAACCGTCAAAGCCGAGTTCCTTCACCTTAGGACTGATATTGAAACGTGTCCGGCCGCTGTTTATAAAAGTGAGATTTCCTCTTTTTCTTGTCTCAGCGATAGCCTCTCTTGTACTCTCAGGGATGAGCGCACGCTCGTCCTCAGTTACCAGAGTACCGTCTATATCGAAAAAAATAACTGCCATATCCATACCTCCAGTAACCTATTATATAACTTTGTGATTTAATTGTCAATAACCGGCTTGAAAAATTTCCATGTATATGTTACAATTAAGGCAATACCGCACAAAAGCGGTGTTGCCTTAAATAATGATTTTTAAAGGAGTGATAGCTATGCTTCAAATCTTCTGCGGCAACGGCAAGGGCAAGACCTCTGCCGCCGCTGGTTCCGCTGTACGTGCCGCCGGTGCCGGGATGCAGGTCATCTTCGTGCAATTTCTTAAAGACGGCTCCTCCTCTGAGATAAGCCAGCTTGAAAAGCTGGGCATAAAAGTTATGTCTGACGGCTGCCGGAAATTTGTTTTCCATATGAGCGATGAGGAAAAAGCTGACCTCCGCAAGGTCCAGGAAGGTCTGCTCAGAGCCGTTGAAAAGGAGCTGACAGAAGGCTCTGCCGATATGATCATACTGGACGAATTTGCCGCAGCTTACCGGCTGGGGCTCCTTGACCGTGAACTTGCTTCTGACCTCGTACTCTCCCACAAGAACAAGGCAGAGCTCATCCTGACAGGCCGTGACCCGGACCCGGTCTTTCTGGAAAATGCCGACTATATCAGCCAAATCGAGGCTGTACGGCACCCATACGAAAAAGGCATAAGAGCAAGAAAAGGCGTCGAGTACTGAGTACCGGCGCCTTTTTATTTTTATCCTATAAGCTCACCTCGCATCAGTGCAAGGTCAAAACCGTCAATTCTTCCGTCGCCGTCCATGTCTCCGGCGGAGAAGCCCGCAAGGATGTCATCTCTGAGAAGATACCTCTGCATCAGCACAACGTCTGCTATGGAGAACATCCCGTCACTGTTTACATCTCCCCTTACAGCGAACAGACTGCTGACCTCATCTGGAGAAAGTGCCTGACGGTACACCGAAAGGTCGTCTATGTCTCCTGTGAAATATACATCCTCCCCGTAGAAGGACTTTCCGATATAGCCTTTCATACCTGTGCCCATGTCAGCGGCCATTGTCGTAAGCTCCGTGGTAACTGCTGCTTTCCTTCCGTCGATATACAGAGCGGCCTCTCCGCCGTTGACAACAAGAACGTACCTGTGCCACTGGGAGCCGTCAAGGTCATATCTGAGACCGCTCTCACCACGCCATGTGTCTACAGTGGTACTGAAACGGAAGTGGTCCCCTGCTATTTTAAAGAAGGCATACTTCCCGTTGTCCTGTCCTGTTGCAAATGTAAAGAAATCCCCTGAGGACCCCGACTTTGCATCCATTACAACAGTATAGCCTGTGCAGCCGTCCAGAAGTCCGTCCGGGAGCTGAGCATAGCTGCCGTCAGAGCCGTCGAGTCTGAGGATATTTCCGGCTGCCGGGTCTGCTGCAACTGCGGCATTGCCGTTGAGTATAAGGTCTCCTCCGTTTCCTGTAATGTCAGTGACCCTGCCGCCTGAGGACTTCTCAAAGTCATATGAGACTGCCGGCAGAGGTGCGGTGCCCTTTGAGACAGGAGTACCGAACACCTTGACCTCGTACACCGTCGGAGTGTACCAGTTGTTGTTGGGATTGTTCTGGAGAGTCGCATTCTTTACATTCAGTCTTACATACCTTGCACGGCCTGAGAGCATATCACTGTTAAATCCGTAGGTCTTGCTGACCTCCTCACTGTTCTTGTCAGTGTGGTCAAGTATGGTGTTCCAGTTCACTCCGTCGATACTGCCCTCAACTGTGTAGGTATAATATCCCTCTGAGCCCTTGCAGATGTACCAGGAAGTCTGGATATTGGCCAGGTCGCAGACATCCTGAAGGTCTATCTCAATATAGAACGGCCACTTCTTATAGTCGCCTATAGCTGTGAACGAAGTCTGATAGGAGCCGTCAACTGCCTGTGCTGCGGACTGACCGTTCTTTGCAGCAAGGGAGGCGGCAGCAGGCTTGTCCTGTGAGAGGAGCTCCCCCTGCTGTACCGGATAGAGGTCGCCGGTACTGGTGCTGTACAGGAAAGAGGGGTAGTAGTCATAGAAGGCAAAGCCGTTGTCGAAATACAGCGGACAGAGCGTCGTTCCGCTTGTTGTGGAGGCTCTCAGCCAGCGATAAGCGTGCATGAGGTAGTTCCTGTCCTTCAGGCTGACTATCCAGCCGGACTGAGATGAGAACGTGGAGGTGTTTCCGATAGGCCTTAGCTCGCTCCAGTCACCATAAAGGTCATCTGTGACAGTATATGCACCGCTGCTTGGGTACCAGCCTGCGGCCTGTGAGGTGAACAGAAAGTAGTGACCGTCACGTTTTATAAGGTTTGGAAATTCACGGTACTGGTTCTCATGAAGAGTCTTTACCACCTCAGTTACATCGTCATAGCCTGGAGTCATGCGGAAGATGTAGATAGTTGCATTTGCTCCCTGCCCCTCCTTATTTGCAGCCGCTATAAGGTAGCCGGTATTGTCGTCGTCAAAGAATATCGCCATATCACGTACCTGTATCCCCAGAGGATTGTACACATGATGTACCTTGAACTCACCGCCGGGAGTACCTGTTATTACCAGTGCCTTGCCGTCGTTGTAGCCGCTTGGCTGTTCCCAGTGAGCCCAGACAACTACCTTATTGGAGGCAGGCACATACTCTATGTGGACCGATTCTATCTTACAGCTCGCAAGGTCACTATTCTGTGAGGGATCCGCAACAGTACGTTCATTTCCGAAACGCTTTCCGTCAGAAGAGACAGACTCAGAAAGGTAGATGTCGTTCTGACCTGAGTGTGCCCTGAGGGAGTAGCTGTAGTAGGTGTCCCCCACCTTGAAGCCGCTGGTATCGTACACAAGGCTGCTGCCCTTCTGGTTGTCATAGGAGCTCAGACCGTCCGGGAGCGTGCAGGGTTCCAGTGACTTGACCGACGAGCAGTATTCCTTTCCGTCAGATTCAACTTTTAACTGATAGAAATACTCCGTCCCCACCTCAATGTCATCATCCTCGAAGGAACTGCCTTTTCCGCTGTATATAGGCACATACCCGGTATCCGGGTCGGTTGAGCGGCAGAGGGTGAAGCTGTCTGCCGGGAGGGTGGTCGCCCATTGGAGGGCGGCATGGTCGGCAGTATTTGTTCCGGCAATGCTGAACAGATTTCCCACAAGACCTATCTCCTCCGAAACATTCCTGGAAACGTCAGCTCCGTATGCAGTCTCAGAGGGTGCAGGTCTGAATCCGCCGGTACCTGCGGCTGCAAGCACAGCGCTGCACAGGACTGCGGCGGTCTTTTTCAGAAGCCCCGTGCTGAAAAAAGATGATTTCATGATATTCCACTCCTTCACTTAAATAATAAATTAAACGATGCTTAATGACACTTAATTATATCACATCCCCAGAAGAAAATCAAGGGATTTCCCGAAATTTACAACAATATTTTTTATCATATGAATAATTTTTTGTTGACTCTTCACCGGACCCGTGTTATAATTATAAATATATTAAATGAAAAAAGTATCGACATTGCTCAGAATAGCTATATGAAGTGAACGGGTGCAAAGACACCCGCTTTTATTTTTCTCAGACTGAAATATCCCGCTGAAAATTACGTCTATATATACAGAGGACCTCAACGCCTCACGAAAGGAGGCTTACTCATGGACGATGCATCTATAATCAGACTTTTCCTTGACAGAGACAGCTCTGCCTTGACGGAGCTTAAAAACAAATATGACAGACTATGCCAGTATGTTGCAATGAACATCCTTTCTCAGCACGAGGATGCCGAAGAATGTGTGAATTCCGCCTATTATGAAATGTGGGGCCGCATCCCTCCGGAAGTCCCGTCAGACCTCCGCACCTACCTGTGCAGGATAGTCAGGAACAAGGCTCTTGACAAGCTGCGGTACAACACCGCTGACAAAAGAAATTCCCTGCTCACAGTTCCTCTGGAGGAGCTTTCAGAGTGTGCCTCGGCCGACACTATCGGGGAAGTCACAGCAGAAGAACTTGCAGGAGCGATAAGCCGTTTTTTAAGGACTCAGGACGAAAAGCACCGCAAGGTGTTCGTCAGGCGGTACTGGTACGGCGACTCACTGGCCCGGATAGCGGAGTGTTACGGAATGAAGGAACAGACAGTTGCCACATATCTCTTCCG